>JAGMZX010000007.1:74665-81520 GCA_018005585.1 Candidatus Hydrogenedentota bacterium
GGCGGCCCTATTCGCCGTTCACGTATAACGTCGAGGCGCTGGTGCCGTGGCGCACGCTTACCGGCCGTCAGCATTACTATCTCGATCACCCGTTGTACCTGCAATACGGCGAGCACCTGCCGACGTACAAACCGAAGCCGTTGCCGACCCAATACGCGGATATGCGCTTCAGCAAAGAGGCCGGGCCGACGAAGACCTTGAACTATCTGACGCCGCATGGAAAGTGGCACATCCACTCCACCTACGGCGACAACCAGCGCATGACTACCTTGTCGCGCGGTGTCGAGCCGTTGTGGATGAACGACCACGATGCCGCTGAGATCGGCGTGAACGACAACGACTGGGTCGAGGTACACAACGACCATGGCGTCGTGGTGACGCGCGCGGTTGTGAGCGCGCGCATACCGCGCGGGGTCTGCATTCAGTATCACTCGCCGGAACGGACGTATTCCGTGCCGAAATCGCCATTGCGCAACAACCGCCGCGCCGGCGGCCACAACAGCCTTACGCGCACACGGTTGAAGCCGAACCTGATGTGCGGCGGCTACGGCCAATTCACTTTCCACTTCAATTACTGGGGGCCGGTGGGCTGCAACCGCGACACGCACGTCATGGTGCGCAAACTGCCCGAACTCAGGTGGTAATCCAAAGGAACGCGAAGCATGAACGTACGCGCACAGATCGGGACAATGTTCCACCTTGACAAGTGCATCGGCTGTCACACGTGCAGCCTGGCGTGCAAGAACATCTGGACGGACCGCCGCGGCACCGAATACATGTGGTGGAACAACGTCGAGACCAAGCCCGGCACCGGGTATCCCTGCCAGTGGGAAAACCAGGAGAAGTTCCGGGGCGGCTGGGAAAAGCACAACGGGGGCATCCGGCTCAAGTCGACCGGCAAGGCGCGGATTGTGACGAACATCTTTCACAACCCCCATATGCCGAGCATGGACGACTATTACGAGCCGTGGACGTACGACTATCAGAACCTGTTCAACGCCCCCGAAGGGCCGGACCAGCCGACCGCGAAACCGATATCCATGGTGACAGGCGAGTATATCGACATCGAGTCCGGCCCGAATTGGGACGACGACCTGAGCGGATCGCCTGTCTATGGCGAGCACGACCCCAATCTTGAAGGGTTGACCGAAGCCCAGCGCCGGCAGCTGTTCTCGATCGAGCAGCTGGTCTTCTTCTACTTCCCGCGCATCTGCAACCACTGTTTGAACCCCGCGTGCGTGGCCTCGTGCCCGTCTGGCGCGCTCTATAAACGCGGCGAAGACGGGATCGTCCTTGTGGATCAGAAACGGTGCCGCGCGTGGCGTTCATGCATCGCGGCGTGCCCGTACAAGAAGGTCTTTTTCAACTGGTTCACGGGCAAGTCGGAAAAGTGCATTCTATGCTATCCGCGGCTTGAAACGGGCCAGGCGCCCGCGTGCTTCCATTCGTGCGTAGGCCGCATCCGCTACGTAGGCGTGCTGCTCTACGACGCGGAACGTGTCGCGGACGTGGCCAACCTGCCCGCGGAACAGCTTATTGACGCGCAGCGGGAGATGATTCTCGACCCCAACGATCCGCATGTCATCGAGAATGCGATGAAGAACGGCATTTCAGAGGCAGTCATTCAATCGGCACAGGCCTCGCCGGTCTACAAATTTGTGAAAATCTGGAAAATCGCATTGCCGCCGCATATCGAGTTCCGGACCCTGCCCATGCTCTTCTACGTGCCGCCGATGGCCCCGGTTATGGCAGACCGGAAAGACGGCGCGCTCAACAGCGTCAGCGAAGACCTCTTCCACGACATCGAGCAGGCACGCGTGCCGCTGAAGTTCCTCGGCAACCTGCTCGGTGGCGGGCAGGAGGGCAAAGTGCTGTATGCCCTGCGGAAACAGAAGGCGGTGCGCTGGTACCGGCGCGCGCTGACCGTCGGCGATGTGGACATGGAGACCGCGGAACGGATGCTGCGCGAGGCGGACTGCACCGCGCGGGAAGCGCAGGAAATCTACGAGCTGACATCGCTGTGCACAGTCGATCAGCGCTTCGTGATTCCCCCCATGCTGCGCGAGCAGGCTATCGAGGCTACAAAGGATCCGCACGAACAGAAGCAGAATGCCGGGTTCGGCTTTTTGAGCGGACCGCGGAGGGGACTCTGATGCGAGGGGAATCCCTGCACATTCTGGGTTTGCGCCCGTGCCTTGAACTATTTGACACGCTGGCCGACTTGCTGGTCTATCCAGAACCCGGTCTTCGTACGCGAATCGAGCACTGCCGCGAGCACTTGCTGCGCGTGGTCCCCGGCGGGGGCAGCCTGCTCGATAGATACGCGGAGATCATGGAGAGCAAGCCGCTGAGCGAAATCGAAGAATCGTACATCAGCACATTCGACCTGAATCCGGCGTGTACGTTGGACCTTGGCTGGCATTTGTTCGGCGAGGACTACAACCGCGGCCGGTATCTGGTGAGGCTACGGCGCGAACTGCGGCGTTGCGGCGTTGCGGAGAGAGAAGAGCTGCCGGATCATCTCACACTTGCCCTGCGCTTGCTGGCACGCATGCAACCCGCGGAAGGCGCCGAGTTCGCGTCGTGCTGCGTGGGGCCCGCGCTGGAAAAGATCATGAATTCGCTGCCCGGGGACAATCCCTATCACGCCTTGCTTGAGACCGTTAAGGCGGCGATCGATACGGTCTTCGGGCCTGTTGCGGAGGAGAGCAAACATGGCGCAACTGCTTAATTATCTGGATGTAGCCTCGTTTACGCTGGTTCCGTACGTGGCGCTCTTCACGTTCTTTCTGGTGAGCATCCAACGCTACCGGGCACAAACGTTCAGCTTTTCCAGTCTGTCATCGCAATTACTGGAGAACAAGCGGCACTTCTGGGCGCTGGTTCCATTTCACTACGGTATTCTCGTGGTCCTTGGCGGACACATAGTCGCATTTCTTATCCCGCGAAGCATTCTGTTGTGGAATGGGAACCCGCTGCGCTTGTACGTGCTCGAAATTACCGCGCTCGCCTGCGGCATTCTCGCGACGGTCGGCCTGATCGCGGCCATCGCGCGGCGGCTCACGGACAGCAAGGTCCGAAAGGTGACCAGTCCGGTGGACGCGGTGCTGTATCTTCTGCTTGCCGTGCAGTTTGCAAGCGGGATTGCCATCGCGATTCTGTACCCGTGGGGCTCGTCCTGGTTTGCAACGTCGATGACGCCCTATCTCTGGTCTCTGCTCAAGTTCAGTCCGGACCTGACGTATATCGTCGGCATGCCGCATCTCGTCAAACTGCACGTGTTCAACGCGTTCGTGGTTTTTGGACTGTTTCCCTTCACCCGGCTGGTTCATATTCTGGTCGTGCCGAATCCCTATCTGTGGCGCAAGCCGCAGGTGGTGCGTTGGTACGGCGCACCGCGCGATGTGGCTTGAAATGCGACGGGTGAGCTGGAGATAAGCGGCATGCGGGATTCGTCAAAGGGACTGGCGGTGCTTACGCTGAACACCCTTGCATTCACGGTGTGTTTCGCGTGTTGGATGCTGAATGGCGTGCTCATCACATTCCTGGTGGAGCATCAGGTCTACCGTTGGAGCGAGTCGCAGGTCGGGTGGCTCATAGGCGTTCCCGTGTTGTCCGGCTCACTGTTCCGGCTGCCCGCGGGCATTCTCACCGACAAGTTCGGCGGCCGTGCCGTGTTCACGGGTGTCATGTTGCTCGCGGCCGCGCCCATGTACTTGTTGAGCTTGGCCGACAGCTTCACGGGCTTCTTTCTGGCCAGCCTCGGGTTTGGGCTTGCGGGCACGTCTTTCGCCGTTGGCATCGCGTACACGTCCG
This sequence comes from Candidatus Hydrogenedentota bacterium, assembly GCA_018005585.1. NCBI lineage: Bacteria > Pseudomonadati > Candidatus Hydrogenedentota > Candidatus Hydrogenedentota bacterium. The sequence continues at coordinate 78,482 of JAGMZX010000007.1, forward strand.
TCTGGTTCTCGAAGGCACGGCAAGGCACCGCGCTCGGTGTTTTTGGGATGGGCAACGCCGGAGCCGCGCTCACGACCCTTGGAGCACCGAGTCTCTTGGCCTGGCTGACGAACGGAGGCGAGAATATCGAGGCATGGCGCCACCTGCCCCGCCTGTACGCCGCCGTGCTGGCGATTACGGCGATCGTGTTTGTCCTGCTGACCCATTCACGCAAGGTGGACGACTCGCACATCACGAGTTTCCGGCAGCGGCTCGCCCCATTGCGTCATTTGCGCGTCTGGCGTTTCGGGCTCTATTACTTCTTCGTATTCGGCGGGTTTGTAGCGCTTGCACAGTGGCTTGTTCCTTATTACGTGAACGCCTACCTGATGCCACTCGCGATGGCCGGCGTGATGGCATCGGTCTTCAGCCTGCCTTCGGGCGTCATTCGCGCGCTTGGCGGATGGATGTCGGACCACTGGGGCGCGCGCCGCGTGATGTACTGGGTGCTGGGCTCGTGTCTGGTGTGCTGTACGCTCCTGATTGTACCGCGCATGGATATTGAGTCGCCGGGCAGGGGAGTCATGGCCAAGCGGGGCGGCACGGTAACCGCGGTTACCGAATCGGAGATCGCGGTGGGGGAATCGCGGTATCCGCTGGCCGTAAACAGGGAACGGCAACTTACGCCGGAAGAAAAAGCCCGGCAGGTATTGGTATGGCCGACGATCTCGTCATGGCAGGAACCAGTCGTCAAGGAAGGCGACCAGGTGGTCAAGAAGCAGTTGCTCGCGCGGGGTGTGACGCATATTTACTTCCAGGCCAATGTTTGGATTTTTACGGCGTTGGTCTTCATTGTCGGGATAATGATGGGCATCGGAAAAGCCGCGGTCTACAAGCACATTCCCGAGTATTTCCCGAAAGAAGTGGGCGTTGTGGGGGGTATTGTCGGTGTTTTGGGCGGGCTTGGCGGGTTCGTGTGTCCCATCATCTTCGGTTATCTCCTCGAATGGACCGGCATCTGGACGACTTGCTGGCTGTTCTTCGCGATACTCTCCGCAGTTTGCCTGTGGTGGATGCATCGCGTAATCCAGCGCATGTTGCGCGAAGCGGCGCCGGAGCTCATGGGCAGGATCGAGGAAATCGAGCATGCCATGGAACGGCAGAAGCCACGGGAGAGTTGAGGGATAAGGGAGCAGCGGTCAGCCTTCGGCGGCTGGCGCAGGGAACACGAGTCGGAGTGCTGAATGAAGACGCTGGAGAGATGGGAGCCGGAGAACCCGGAATTCTGGGAGTCTACCGGGAAACGAATCGCGTGGCGCACATTGAGCATTACCACCGCGGCATTAGTGTTGTCGTTTGCGACGTGGTTTGCCATGAGCGCGATCGTTGTGCGGCTGCCGCTCATTGGGTTCTCGTTCTCACAGCGTCAGTTATTCTGGCTCGCGGCGATACCCGGACTTGCGGGGGGCACCCTTCGCATGGTGCATACGTTTCTGATCCCGATCTACGGTACGCGCAACGTGATCACCGCAGCCACGTTCATCAAACTGCTTCCCTGCATCGGTATTGGGCTCGCGGTGATGAATCCCGGCACGCCGTTCTGGGTGTTCCTGTTGCTCGCGCTGCTTCTGGGTTTTGGCGGCGGCGATTTTTCGTCCTTCATGCCGAGCACGAGCCTGTTTTTCCCAAAACGGCTGCAAGGCACGATCCTGGGTATTCAAGCGGGCATTGGCAACTTCGGAGTAAGCCTTGCGCAGTTTGTGACCCCGTGGATTATCGGAGCGGGCGTGTTCGGCGCTGTGGCCGGCGGCCCGCAGACCGTCACAAGTGATGGCGCGAGCACGCCCATCTGGATTCAAAACGCGACTTTCTGGTACTTGCCGTTGCTCGTCGTACTTGGTGTGGTCGCGTGGTCGTCTCTGCGAAGTGTCCCGGTAAAGGCCACGTTCGCGCAGCAATTGGATATCTTCCGGAGCAGGCACACCTGGTTCATGACGTCGCTGTACATTATGACGTTCGGCTCATTCTCCGGATTCTCGGCGACGTTTCCGCTCTTGATAGGCAAGCTGTACGGACATTTTGAGAACGCTCCAGACCCGCTCCTGTTTGCCTTTATTGGGCCGCTCGTTGGCTCGATTACACGCATTCTGGCCGGGCCGCCAAGCGACAAGTGGGGCGGCGCCGTCATTACTTCCTTGAGCGGGCTCGGTTTGTTTGCCTGCGCGATTGGGGTGACGTTCTTTACCACGCCGGACTCGATCGAGGAGTTTCCCTACTTCGTATTGTGGATGGTGGGCCTGTTTCTCTTCGCCGGAATTGGCAATGCCTCTACGTTTCGCCAGATTCCTGTGGTCTTCGAGCCGCGGCAAGCAGGCGGGGTACTGGGATGGACCGCGGCCATCGCGGCGTATGGCCCGTTCGTTTTCGGCGTGTGCTTGGGCGAAATTATCTCGCGTACAGGCTCGCCTAACACATTTTTCTATGCAATCGCCGCATTTTACGTCGTCAATATCGCTCTGAACTGGTGGTGTTATACGCGCCGTGGTTGTGACACACCGTGTTGATAGGCCGCCAAGGACGGGCAGACGCAAGTGTTCGAGACGCGCGAGTTCCCGAAACATGACAAGAGATGTGGATTACTTATGAGCAAGGAAACACGGACGTATCTACTCCTGACGGGATTGGCCTTGAGCCTCTTTGCGCTCATGGCGTCGGCGCGCAGATTCAACCTGCCCGGAAATCATGAGGGCTATGAGCCGGCGCAGCCGATCGCGTTCTCGCACCGCCTGCATGCGGGCGAACTGGCGATCGATTGCTTGTACTGCCACTCTGGCGCGGACAGGAGCCGCCACGCGGGTATCCCGTCAGCAAATGTATGCATGAATTGCCACAAGTTCGTTACGGCCACACTGGGTGCGCTTCAGGCGGAAGAGATTGCCGCGAAGGAAACGGGCCGTCCCGTGGCGCCGATTATCTCGCCGGAACTGGCAAAACTATACGACGCGCTCGGGCTGGACGAAACACGCGAGCGCGATCCCGGGAAGCCCCAGAAACCTATTG
>JAGMZX010000008.1:0-15260 GCA_018005585.1 Candidatus Hydrogenedentota bacterium
CGCGCGGCCACGCTTCGCCAGCACCTTCGTGATCCCGCTCGTCAGCGTCGTCTTGCCGTGGTCCACGTGGCCAATCGTGCCGATGTTCACGTGCGGCTTCGTTCGCTCAAATTTCTCCTTAGCCATGTCAATCCGTCTCCTTCACTTCCATGCCGGGCCCGAGGCGCGGCGCGACCGCTGTCTAACCCGCTTATGCGAATCGATACGTAACGCCGGCCCGCTGCATCGTCTCATTCGCGATGTTTGGCGGCACGGGCTCGTACCGGGCAAACTCCATACTGTAAGAGGCGCGGCCCTGTGTCCGGGACCGGATGTCGCTCGCGTATCCGAACATTTCAGCCAGCGGAACCAGAGCTCTGATTTCCTTCGTCACGCCGTCGCCTTCCATGCACTCGAGGCGGCCCCGGCGTCCGTTCAAATCGTTCATCACCTCGCCGGTGTATTCTTCCGGGCAAATGACCTCGATCTTCATCACCGGCTCGAGGAGGATCGGGCACGCCTTGACGACCGCTTCTTTCACGGCCATCGACGCGGCGATTTCAAACGCCAGTTCGGAGGAATCCACCTCGTGGTAATCGCCGTCGAGCAACGTGACCTTGACGTCCACCGTCGGATAACCGGAGGCGATGCCTGTTTCGAGCGCCCCGCGGGCGCCCTTTTCCACGGCGGGGATGTATTCCTTGGGAATCACGCCGCCGACTACCTTGCTCTCGAACGTGAAATGGCTGCTCGCATCACCCGGCTCGACGCTCAGCAGCACCTTGCCGTACTGGCCGCGCCCGCCGGTCTGGCGGATGAACTTACCCTCCGCGATGGCCGTGCCGCGAATCGTTTCGCGGTAAGCGACCATGGGCCGGCCGACATTGGCGTGCACGTCAAACTCGCGCTGCATGCGGTCCACGATAATCTCGAGATGAAGCTCACCCATGCCCGAGATTATCGTCTGGCCCGTCTCCTGGTCCGTGTGCACCTGGAACGTGGGGTCTTCATCGGACAGCCGCCCCAGCGCATCGGACATACGGTCCTGGTCCGCCTTGGTTTTCGGCTCGATCGCTATATAGACCACCGGTTCCGGAAAATCGACCGACATCAGGGCAATCGGGTGCTTCGGGTCGCACAGGGTATCGCCCGTGCTGGCCGCCCTTGCGCCAATGACCGCGCCGATATCGCCCGTGCGCAATTCCTTGAGGTCCGTGCGCTCGTCCGCGTGCATTTGGAGAAGCCTGCCCAGCCGCTCGCGCTTGCCGGTGCGGGCATTCAATACCGTCTCGCCCGATTCCACCTTGCCGGAGTAGACGCGGATGAAGGTCAGCCGGCCCACATGCGGGTCGCTCAAGATCTTGAACGCCAAGGCCGAGAACGGCTCGTCATCGCTGGGCCGCCGCACGAGCGTCTTGCTCGAGTCGTGTGGCACGGTTCCTTGCACCTCGCCCAAGTCCACCGGCGAAGGGAGATACTCGACCACGGCGTTGAGCAGGAGCCGGACCCCCTTGTTCTTCAACGCCGTGCCGCAAAACACGGGCGTCAGGTTGCGCTCGATCGTGGCTCGCCGGATGGCCCCGCGGAGTTCCTCCCCGGAAACCGGTTCCTCGTGCACGTACTTCTCGAGGATGGCCTCATCGGTCTCGGCCACGGCCTCAAGCAGGTCGTGCCGCCAGAGTTCCGCCTCCTCGCGGTGCTCCACCGGAATATCGGCGATGACCATCTTGTTGTCGACGCCCTCTCCAATCCAGGAGATATAGCGCATCGTCACCAAGTCAATAACCGCTCGAAACTGGTCCTCGCTGCCGATGGGAAGCTGGACGGGCACGACGTGCGCGCCAAGCCGCTGTTTCATGCTCTTCACGGCCTTGACGAAATCCGCGCCGATGCGGTCCATCTTGTTTACGAAGGCGAGCCGGGGCACTCTGTAGCGGTCTGCCTGCCGCCACACGGTCTCGGACTGGGGCTGGACTCCCGCCACTGCGCAAAAGACGGCCACCGCGCCGTCCAGTACCCGGAGGCTCCGCTCCACTTCAGCGGTAAAGTCCACGTGGCCGGGCGTATCGATGATGTTGATACGGTGTTCGTGCCATTCGCAGGCCGTCGCGGCGGAGGTGATCGTTATGCCGCGTTCCCGCTCCTGTTGCATATAGTCCATGGTGGCGGCGCCGTCGTGAACCTCGCCGACACGGTGGACACGCCCGGAATAATAGAGGATCCGCTCCGACACTGTGGTCTTCCCGGCATCGATGTGGGCCATGATGCCGATGTTGCGGACCTTATCTAACTGTTGCGCGCGTGCCACTTTTCACCACCTTGCCTTCGCTATGGTCTCTCTCGCACGCGGCCGCTTCCGCCGGACAGGTGCGCCATCGCGCACCAAATCGCTTGTCGTCTTGGGTCTCGCGCCTGTTCAGATTCAACTGTGGTCTGCTGAAACAGGCCGGAGACGCGGTACCGACGCGCGGAGAGATTTCGCTCTCCCCTTCGAGTTTTTCCTCTGTCTTCCTGGTGTCTTCCTGGTTCCCGCAGTATGTGAACGCGATTCCCGGCGTCTAATACCGGAAATGCGCGAACGCCTTGTTTGCTTCCGCCATCTTGTGCGTGTCGTCCTTGCGCTTCACCGTGCCGCCCGTCTTGTTCAGGCAATCGATCAACTCGGCGGCCAGACGTTCGCGCATCGTCTTCTCACCCCGCTTGCGCGCGAATTCGATTATCCAGCGGAAGGCAATCGACGTGCGCGTTTCCGGCGGGATCTCGACCGGCACCTGATAGGTGGCGCCGCCGACACGGCGCGCCTTCACATGCACCATCGGCTTCGCGTTGTCGATGGCCCGGGCGAACGTCGCAATGGGGTCTTCATTCGGAATCTTCGCTTTTAGAATGTCCAGCGCGCCGTAGACTATCGCCTCGGCCACGCTCTTCTTCCCGCGGCGCATCACGGTGTTGACGAACTTGGTCAGCAAAACGCTGCCATACCGGGGGTCCGGCAGCACAACCCGTTTCTGCACTTCACGTCGACGCGGCATACGCCATCACCTCTTATGAGCTCTGCTTGGGCCGCTTCACGCCGTATTTCGATCGGCTGTTCCAGCGGCCGTTACGCACTTTCTTGCCACCATCATCCTTTTGCGACGCCTGGCCGCCCATGTCGCCCGTGGCGTCCAGCTTGCCGCGAATCAAATGGTACCGCACGCCCGGCAGGTCCTTGACACGGCCCCCGCGGATCAGCACCTGCGAGTGTTCCTGCAGATTGTGGCCGATACCCGGAATGTAGACCGTTACTTCCATGCCATTTTTCAGGCGGACACGGGCCACCTTGCGCAACGCCGAATTCGGTTTCTTCGGCGTCATGGTGTAGACACGCGTGCACGTGCCCGACGCCTGGGGACAGCCCTTCAGCGCCGGCGCTTTCGTCTTCGCGTGCCGCGTCTCGCGGCAATCACGCACCAACTGATTAATCGTAGGCAAAATGGATCTCCCTTGCAGAGTGCATGCGGCACCCGGAAAAGAAGGGTAATATTCAGACAACGGGCGGTAAGCCTAGCATACGCGCGAAGCCGATGTCAACCATTTATCTCCCCCGCCGAGGGGGAACTGCGCACGCGCCCCGCCTGTTCCGGCAAGCGGCCGCGCACGCAAAGAGTCATTATGCCAAGAAAGCTCTCCCCGGGTCAAGCTTCTCGGGAAGGCGATGCCACGACCGCCTCGGGCCGTTGTGTATGCCCCCACCGCTCCGGACCGTTCCGCAAGAATTCCGGTCTCAAGAACCTGCTGACCGGTGGTGCGCCCTCGCGGCCCCCGTATTCGGCCCGCCTCCTCGCTTCTCGCATAAGTGCGCCGCTTGGTGTGTTATCCTTGACCGTGAGCCTGGAGTAGAATGACGGGACGCGAAAGGGAGGCAGAGGCGGTGAAACTCGACCGGAACAGGTTCGGCTTTACGTTAATCGAATTGCTCGTCGTCATAGCCATCATTGGTATCCTGGCGGCGATACTGCTACCCGCGCTCGCACGGGCGCGCGAAGCGGCGCGGCGCGCCAGTTGTCAGAACAATCTGAAGGAATGGGGTCTCGTCTTCAAGATGTACGCGAACGAAGACCCGGGCGAGCGCTGGCCCACGATGCAGTTCGGCGCGTTTCCCGACAGCGGGGGTACGCCGCTGGCGCACGTCGACGTGGGACCTGACCTCTTCGATATTTATCCAGAGTACCTGACGGACCCCATGATCATTCTTTGTCCTTCCGACGCGGAGTACGCCTATCATCGCGACAAGATGTACGCGCTCGACCCGGATACGCCCTGTCTCAACGTGGCGACGGCCGGCACCGACGAGTGCGCGTCCGTTGTCGACGCCAGCTATCTCTACGCGGGCTGGGTGCTCGACCGCGCCGGAGACGAATGGGGCACGGCCCCGCTCGACACGGTGGCGGCAGCGCTGATTCTGGCGTCGCCCATTCCTCTGGCCCCCGGCGATATTCCGGAGCAGGGCACGCCCGGCCCCGCACAGCTGGTCCGCGCGCTCGAGGAATTGGTCGGCGACCCGCAACTGGTCACGGGGGTGCTTGCGGTCCCGCCGGACAACCCGATGATCCAGGGCGTGATTGATCGGGACATATCCGGCGACTCGCTCGCGGGCCTTGGCAACGGCGGCGGCAACACGGTATACCGCCTTCGGGAAGGCATCGAGCGGTTTCTGATTACCGATATCAACAACCCCGCCGCAACGGCGCAGGCGCAAAGCACGGTATATGTCATGTGGGACCACGTCGCGTCGGTGGTCGAGCACTTCAACCACGTTCCCGGCGGCAGCAACGTGCTGTACCTGGACGGTCACGTGGATTTCATTCGCTATCAGGAAGGGGGCACGGCGCCGGTAACGCGCAACATGGCCGTCACGTTGTCGTTGCTCGGCGCGCTGACGCTATAACCGCGCCGCGTACACGGCCAGCCCGTGGCCGTGATACGCCAATGTGAGATAGGGCGGGTCCAGAGTCTCAATTTGCTCGAAAGTCAGCGCATGAGTTCCCCCCGGATCCGTCATGGTTGAATCGCGCACGAGCACGTGCGTGACATGGTATTTCGCCGCCAGCGCGGCAAACTGCGCATCGTCGCGAGACTCGATGGCCGTGAACAGCCGCACCCGGTCCCCGGTGCGTTCGTCATATGCCACGTAGGGGTTCATGAACAGGTCCCATGTCGCGACAACCTTGCGCGCGGCGGGCATTACGAAGCGCAACGCCACGTTCTCATCGCAAAGCACTACAGCATCCGGCGGGCACTCCTGCGTGAGCCAATGAAACAGGGCCGTGCGATCTTCCACGCCGCTCGCGGGCCAGCCAAAATCGACCGGACTCTCAAAGCGGGTGGCCAGCACATAGCGTGGCAGGAACAGGCCCGCGGTAACGCCTGCGGCAACGAGGGCGGGCAGCGTGACGCGGACGAGGCGCTCGAGGCGCGGCAGCGGCGCGGCTCGTCCACGCACCAGCCAGACCAAGACACGCGCGGCCCGCCGGGACACGGCGACCACGCCCAATCCAGCGAGTATCGGCGTCAGCGCCGAGGCTTGAATGAAGAAATGGTGCAGCGGCAGCAAGTATGTCCACGAGACATGCCATGCGGCCTCGGCGACCTGTCCCGCATAGCCCCAGAGCAGAAAGGCCGCGACCGTAACAAGCCATCCGCCCAGCACGGCGCGCGTGCCGTTCTTCAACCGGGGCGCGTAGAACGCCGCGAGAAAACCGGCCAGCACGAACAGGGTATAGGGAGATACGGCTTCCGCGATTGTCTCGGGTACGCGGTCGAGGGCAATCAGGAAGTCGATGTACCGGTTCGCGCCGGGATTCCTGATGCGGAACTGGTAGTTCCAGAGGATGGACCCCGTGTAGGGCAGACTGACGGCGAAGGCGATTACGGCCGCCGTGAGGAACTGCGCGAGACCGCGCGCCGCCTTCTTGTATTCACGCAACACAGGGAGCACGCGCAGCACCGCCGCGATCAGAAACGCGCCGCCCAGCACAAAGGCCGGCGTGGCGTGCGTCATGAAGGCAAGTCCCCATGCGGCACCCGCTGCAACAAACCAGCGCAAAGAGCCGCGGCGCAGTCCCGTGACGTACAGCGCAATCGAGGCATAGAACGGAACATGCCCGAGATAGGTTGCCCAGAGCCAAGGCGAGTAGGAAATGGACGCGATGTCAAAGCGCGTGGGATTGTCCGAAGCGTTCCGGGTCACGAAGAATATCAGCGCGGTCAGCGCGACCCACGGGTCGAACAGGACCCAGACCATCACGAAAAATGCGGCGGGCAGCAATGCGTTCAGATACGCGCCGAGCCGCGCATCCACGAGATAGGGCGGCAGCCCCGTGATCCTGGAACCGAGCGCGACGAGGGCGCCCGTCACCGGCGTGTACCATAGCGTTTCACCGCGCAGGATCGGGTCTTCGGGATATCGCCCGTCGAGAATAGACTGCGCAACGCCGATGTCGCGATACGCGTCGTGGTAGAGCGGCCATTCCTGCTGTCGCGTCGCGCGCACGCCGAGCACCACGCACCACGCGCACAAGAGCACCATGGCGCACGCGGGATAAGCCGCTTCCGCGCGGCAGATTCGGGCCAGGACCCTCATGGCGGATTACGGCCGGGCCGCGGGGGCTTCGTCGCGCGCGCGGCGCGCGCGCACGATGTACGCGGGCGTCTTGCGCAGGCTGAGGAAGGACCGGATCGTGAACTCGCCTATGAGCGCGAGCACCGCGAGCAGCAGCAGCACCGCGGCTACCTGCACGTTGAGCAGGAGGCCCGGCGTCACCTGGCGCAGGATACCGAAGCCGGAGAAGAACCCCGCGCCGATACGCAGGAAGAAAACCAGGCTCGCGAGGATGCAGGCGAGGGCGAGCCACTGGAACGGCGTCTGCGACAACTTCACCAGGTTGTCCATGTTGTAGGTCCAGAGCTTGCGGAAAGTCCAGCCGGATTTGCCGTGCGGCCGCGGGAAATGCGTCACGGGCGTTTCGGTGTAGCGCGTGATGCGGCTGATTACGTCCACGTTGCTGAAGACATGATGCGCGCCGAATTGGAACGCACGCAGCAGCCGCGCATTGTAAATCTTGAACGTGCAGCCGAAATCGCGCAGCGTGCTGCGTGACGCGCGGCGCATGATGATATTCGCCAGCTTCGACGGCAGCACGCGGAACAGCGAGTCCTTGCGGTTCTCCCGATACCCGCTCACGAGGTCATAGCCCCGGTCGTACACCTCGACCAGGCGCGGCAGTTCCTCCGGCGCAAGCTGCAGGTCGCTGTCCAGCAGAATGATCGCGTCCCCTCGCGCTTCCTGAAGTCCGGCCGTCACCGCCGCCTGCTGCCCCGCGTTTGCGAACAGGTCGAGGACGGCGCGCACGCGCGGGTCCCGTTCGAAAATGGCTTCGAGCTTGTTCCAGGTGCCGTCGGCGCTGCCGTCGTTGACCAGGATGATCTCGAAACTGCGGCCCGTCGCTTCGAGGGCGGCCAGCGCACGGCGATGGAACTCCTCGATGGTGCGCTCCTCGAAATAGCACGACACTACGAGGCTGAATTCCGGGTTTGCTGTTTGAGACGGGCCGGCCATGTCTGGGTTCATTCCTCCGCGGCGGGCGCGCAGACCGCAAACAGGGACCCGCAAAGGTCCGGGTATTCCAGCCCGAGGCGGTACAGCCCGTCCAAATGCGGCTGCTCCAGGATGCCCAGTTCCATGAGCTTGTCCAGTTGAAAGTCCGCCAGGATTTTCAGCATCAGGCCGCCCTGCGCCGTGATTTGCCAGCCGCTCGACTCAAGGTCCCGGTTCCAGCTGACCCGGTCGTACACCCGCCGGTGGCCGTGGCTCCGGTCATGCGCCGTGAGGTCGGTCAGTTCGCCGATGAGCCCCATGTGCCGGGCCAGTTGCCGCGAGAGGGCCCGCGCGTTCGGGACAACCGCCAGCAGGTTGCCGCCGGGGGCAAGCAGGCGCCGCAACTGACGCAGCAGCGACGGCGGGTCCTCCACGTGTTCCAGGACATACACGGCAAAGATACAATCATAAGCGCCGCCCGGCGCCGTGGACGCGAATTCCTCGAACAAGCCGAGGTGGAACGTCACGTTCGCGTGGCCCGCGGCACGGCCCGCTTCAAAGAAGGCGCGGCAGCCTTCAACCACGTCGAGATGCGCCACCAGCGGACAGAGCAAGCCCGTGTCGACGCCCTCTGCGTATCCGAGTTGCAGCGCCCGCGCATGCGGGGGAATATAAGGCTTGAGCGTGCGGACGACCTGCTCGCGGATGGCGCGATCCTGCCGCGACCCGGTCGTGTAGGTCGCGCCAGTCGCGTCCAGGTCGTCCATGCATTGCCGTTTGTCAGCGTTCCTGCCCATGGCGTCCCGCCTTGCGTTGCATCCGCCACTCCAGCAAAGACCCAACCCCGTGGCGCGGGCATCCCGCCCGTGCTCCTGCCGCACTACATTCGCCAATCCAGCAAAGACTCGACGGCGTCGGCATCAAACACCGGGATGCCGCGCGCGTCATGCACCCGCTTCCGTTCCGAGAACGAGTCGTCGATGTAGATGGCGTCCCGCTCCGTGATGAACTCCGTTTTTTGGCGCCCGTTGATGATGTGCTCGACGGTGTCGAAACATCCGGTCAGCGCGTGCCGCGCAAGAGTCCGGCCGACGTCGCCGCCGTGCCGCGTCAACAGATGCACCTTCACGCCGCGGTTCCGGCACTGGAACACGAACGCCATGGCCAGAATGTTCACTTCACCGCGGATGAGGAGCGTATCGTCCAGGTCCAGATACACGTGGCGGTAGGTCAGGCCGGTCCGGAACCGGTTCATAAGGGCGGCGTCCATCTCGATGTCATGATGCTCCGGGATAATCTCGACATCGAATCCCGCGCGGTCATAGAGGCTGAGAAGCGGCAGGTTCACGCCAAGATTGCGGTAGAGGCCCGTGGCCCCGCTGATGCGCGGCGCGGCCTCGAGCAGCGCCAGTTGACCCGCCGCGTCGCGCTTCGCCTGGAAGAACCACGCGCCGCGAAACACGAGCCGTTCGCCGATTGCACGCGCCATCGCGTCGAATTCGGCCCCCTCGACAGGCCTTGTGTCCGCGCTGATCCCGCCCGCGATGCGCAACCGCTCGCGCGGCCCCACGAAACGCAGCCGCCCGTGCCGGTCCGTGAAGCAGTCCACTGTGTACTCGCGGCCGGGCAGGTATTCGAGCACCAGCGCATCCGGGTGCCTGCGGCGGGCCAGCGCGAGCTCGTCGCGGTCGCGCACCAGTTGCGCGCCGCGCGAGGCGCTCCCCGTGTCCGGCTTCATGAACACAGGAAACGGCGCGGCAGCATCGTCGTAGAGCGCGGGCGTACGCACGCATCCGGCCAGCGCGGCATAGGTGCGGCGCTTGCTGCGGCAAACGCGGCAGGTCTCGACAGGCGAACCGACCACCTCGCCGCTCCACTGGCGCTCGTGCTCGGCAAGCGTGAGGGCGACGGCGTCGTTGGCGGGGTAGATGTAATGAATCCCGAGTTCGCGGACGAGCGCCGCGAACCGGGGCGCGAAGTCCGGTGCGTCGACCATCGGCACGCCTTCGTGGTAGCGCCGGAACACGTACTTGCCGTGGTTCGAGGCGACACTCGACGCTCCGTGAATCTCGAAGAATCGCGCGAAACAGAGGGAACGGTGCAGAGCCAAGCCTAATTCGGAGCCGCAGGGGAAAACGAGCACGCGCCGGATATCTTCCGTTGTGGTTTCCACGGCCATGCCACCGCTCTTGCCTTTCTTCCCGCGACCACGAATGAAGGCCTCTTAGCCGCCCGGAGTATAACAACGGCCCTGGCAAGGGTCAATCGTAGAAGGGGACCAAGGATAGGAGCACCGGCAGAACGAGGACGGACGGCCCATCGGCGCTCATCTGTGCAAGTCGCCGGTTCCATCCAGGAAATCGCCGGCCTTTGCTTTACATGTATCAGAGGGTAGGATATCATCCCGTAACCCTTGGAGAATACGGTGGAGTCGGTCCCCGTTTACCTGCCACGATGACGGACCAGATTCATATTTCCAGATGGCGCAGATGGCGCGGCGCCGAACTGCTCTGCGCCGGGCTGATCGTGGTCCTCTCCGCGGTGGGAGGCAGCGTCTACCTGTACCGCTACGTCACGAGCGTCGGGTACGCCTACAAGATCAGCACGCACTATTTTGCGCCGTGCGCCTTGTATGCGCTGGGCCGGGAGTTTCAGAACCCGTTTCTGGACCAGGTGCCGGGCCTGCAGGATTTCATGAACGAGCAGACGCAGACCTTCACGCTCGCGCCGGACGCGCCGGTCGGCACGCTGCGCGACCTGAGCTGGTTCCAGCGCGACCACCTCTATCTGCTGGCGGTGGTGGCTCTGGTCTGGCGCGTGCTGGGCGTGTCCTGGGCCGCGTTCAAACTCGTCCCCTTAATCGCGTACGTCATTTCCGGCGTGCTGCTGTTCTTCATCTTCCGCCTCGGCGCGCGGCGGAGCATCAGTCTTGCGGCTGCGTTGCTGTTCCTGTTTTCCCCCGCGGTGCTCACAATCCTTCCGGGCATCCGGGATTTCTGCAAGGCCCCTTTTTTCCTGGGCGTCTTTCTGATACTGCTGTACCTTACGAAGCACGCGGTGAGCTCACGCCGGTTCTGGACGCTGTCGGGCCTCATGGGCGCGCTGATCGCCGCCGGCTACGGTTTCCGCACCGATCTGATCATCTGCATCCCGCCCGCCGCGATCGCCATCCTCTGGGTCGCGCGCGGCAAGACGCGCCTGGATTGGAAACGGCGCGCGGCCGGGCTGGCGGTTTTCGCGGCCGCGTTTCTCGTATTCGGCGCGCCGCTGCTGTTGCGGTCCTACGGCGACGGTTCGGATCCCACCCACCACATTATCTGCGGCATCGCGACGGAGTGCGACCGCGACCTCGGTATCCAGCAGGGCTCTTACGAGCACATCTACTACTTTTTCGACGCTTACACGCACGCGATAGCCAACAGTTACGGCCACCGTATCATGGGCATCAAGGAAAACATCGGCTATCTCTCGCCGCTTTCGGGCACGGTGCAAAACCATTACCTGCGCGATATGGTCCTGCGTTTCCCCGGCGACATGGCGGCGCGGGCGTTGTCCGCGACACTGCGCATCCTGGGAAACGGCATGACGCGCGTCACTGCCTATGATTACCCGGACACCGAGTTCGTTCAGGCCGCGTCCGCGCTCTGGAGACCTTTGGGCACGCACCTCGAGCGGTTCAAGTTCGTATACGCGGGCCTCGCCCTGCTGCTGTTGGCCGCCCACAGCCTGCGCACAGGCGCGGTCGCGTTCTTGTTAATGATGTATTTCACGTCTTACGCTTGCGCTCAGTTTCATCTGCGCCACTATTTTCATCTGACCTTCATTTCGCTCTGGTTCTGCGCGTTCCTGGCTGAACTGCTGGTCCGGGTCCTGTGCTGGATGCGCGTGCGAGACAACCGGCGCGCGTTGCTGGAGTTCGCGCACACACCCGCCCGGTGGTGGGCGGCGCCCGCGAAACGGATGCTGGCATTCGCGTGCGGCGCGTTGCTCGTGCTCGTGGGTCCGCTCGAGGCTGCGCGCGCCGTGCAGCGGTATCGCGTCGCCTACATGCTGGAAAAGCGCGCCGAAGCCGAGCGCGTTCCCTTGGCAACTGACCCGGAACCGGACGGAGACTGGACGTTGCACCGCCTCCGCGGGCCGCTCCTCTCGCCCATGGAAACGGACGGCGAGCAAGTTTACGAAGTGCAATCGGAATATCTCGTGGCGGAATTCAAACCGAGCGCCGCGCCGCGCCGCATCCGCGTCCAGTACGACAGTGAAACGGATTTCAACGATTTTACGTATGAATTACTGGTCGATGCGGGGGGCACAATGAAGAACGAAACCGTGCGCTACATCTTTCCGGTCTACCAGGCCCTTTACACAACGGTCAGCGGCGTGAAGAATCCATTTCCAGGGTTTGACGGGCGCTGGGGGCGCAGCGAGTTTGTCGGGATCGCCATGCCCAGCACCGAGGCCGGCGATTTGCTTGGCCTGTGCCGCTTTACGGACCTATCGTCTTTCCCCTTGCTGATGAATATGACGACAACGGCATCGAACGCGGATTTCCGGTATTTCCAGCGTCTGCAAATGTTCTCAAGAGACCTGCCGCCACGGCCTATGCCCAAGTTCCTTATTCCGTAGGCGGCGGAAAGGCCCCGGATAACCCCATGCCCGAAGCTGTGAAGCGCAGATGGCCCAAACCCGCGTTTGCCGCAATCTGTCTGGCGGCGTGGCTCACCGTCGCGGCGCTTGGGCTGGAACTACACGCACGCTACACCCTGCGCCGCGACGCTCAGGAGGCGGAAAGGTTCTGCGCCGCGCGCATGGACGCCGCATTTGCCGCGGATTACACCCTCATCGCGCAGACCGCCGCGACGGCGCCCCGCCCGCCCGAGGACCTTGTCCGCCCGCTCCCCCCGCGCGAGGACTTTGGCGTCTTGGATGATGCGGCGCGCGGCACACTGGCTCGGGAACGCCGCGAGCTTATCCTGCTGTTCGACGCGACGCGGCGCGTGGAGAAGATATACTTGCCGGAGACCGGCGGCGAACTCGGTGCGTTGAGCCGTGCGGTCCAGCCGGGACAGCATGTCTCCGATATCTTGTCGGGCGCGGAAGCCGCGGACGCACTGGCAGTCTGGCCGCGCCTCGCGCCCGGCGTGTTCGAGCCGCCCCACGAATATACGGTGCGCCTGCCGGACGGCGCGGCATACGCGTCGGAATGGTCATTCCTGTCGCTGGCGGGCCCGCGCCCCGCGGTTGCGGCGTTCATCCGCGATTCGATGTGGCAGGTAACGTGGACGAGATTCCGCGGCCACGTGTACGGCAACAACTTTTACGACCGCTGGTTGAACAGCGAGTTCTGGACCAACGCTCAGGGATACCGGGACGACGAAGTCGTCCTCCCCAAGCCGCCCGGTGTGGTGCGTATTGTCTGCATCGGCGGTTCGACCACAGTCGAGGGGCCGCGCAATGACCTCACATATCCAAACCTTCTTGAATCGAAGCTGCGCGCGCATTTCAAGACGGACCGCATCGAGGTGGTGAACTGCGGCGTGTACACGCTCGATTCGGGACGCGAAGCGCTCTGTTTTCCCGACTATCTCGCCCTCGAACCCGACCTCATCATTGAATACAACTTCATCAACGACATCGCGGCAAACCTCGCGCAGTGGATGCGGCCCGAGAGCTTGCGCGGCGACCCGGTCAAGAACCTCAAACAGTGGCTGCGCCAATCAGTCTTCGTGCATCGTCATTTCAACGCCATGCTGCTGCCCCCGGAACGGGAACTGCGCCGCCGCTACGAGGACACCTTCTTCCGCAATCACCGGCAGATGCTCGAACAGGCCCGCGCCGCGGGCGTCGCGATGGCCTTCGGCAGTTTTGCCCATCCGGATGTAGACCGGCTCGACCCGCGTGAAACCGACTACTTCTATCTGCGCAGCAACCGTCTTTGGGGCTGGTCCGTGGACACGCGGAGCTATGTCCGGCTTGTCGGGCTCTACAACGAGATGTTGCGTGCGTTCTGCGCCCGGCATGACGTGCCGTACCTGCCCATCGCGGAGCATGTCACCGGCGGCGTCGAGAGTTTCACGGACATCTGCCACATGCACCTCAACGCCATGGATGACAAAGCCGGCGTCGCGTTTGAGCACCTCCGCGATTTCGTCGCGGAACGGCTTGCAGCGGCGGGACCGGCGCGCGGGACCGCGCCATGAGCGCGCCCGGCGTCCAGACCGGGCAGGAAGCGGCCGAGGCAACGCGGCGGGGGCGGCTGTGGGTCCTGGCTGCGTTACTGCTGTTGCTGGCGATAGGCGCTGCGCTGCGCCTCTACCGCATCGAGCGCGAGTCCGCCTGGTACGACGAAGTGATCACGGTAAGCGGCATCGGCGCGGAGTCCCTGCGGGGCTTCTTCGAGCACTGGCGCTATACGAACTGGAACGCGGTCCCGGTGTACTACACGATCCAGTATTTCTGGGGGCGGCATGTATGCTCCTCGATCCTGGGCTTTCGCGCACTGTCGGTCCTGTTCAGCCTGTTGACGGTCCCCGTGATCTACCTGCTCGGGCGGCATCTGTTTGGCCGCCGCGCAGGCCTTGTCGCGGCCCTGTGTTTCCTCTTGTCGGGCGTTCACATCTATCAGGCGCAGGAAGTGCGCAACTACTCGCTTACGACGCTGGCCGCGGCGCTGTGCGCATATTCCTTCGTCAGGCTTCTCGAAAAGCCCGCGCCGTCGCGCTATTTCTGGAACGCATTCGCGAATGTCTTTCTCGTCTGGACCCATCTATTCGGCTGTTATCTGCTGGTTGCGGCCGGCTGCACGCTACTGCTCTTCCGGCTGCGCAGGTTCAAGCAGACCGCCGCATGGTTTGCGCTGAACCTCGCGCTCATGGCCCCGTCGCTCCTCTGGATCACGACATTCGAGCCGATAAGATACTACGAACCGCCGCCGCCGCGACTCTGGATGCTCGTCAACAACGCGCTGACCGACGTGTGGTCGCCCACGCTCGTCTTCGGCATACCCCCAGGTTACGAGTGGCAAGTCAGGCCTACGGCATGGACGCAGTTTTTCGCGCAATCGAACGGGTACGTGGACAACGCGCTGCTCGCCGTGTTCCTTGCGGCAGCGGCGTTCGCCGCGGGAACCATGCTGCGCCGGCGGTCTGCGCCGGCATTTGCGCCCGACGCCGCCCCTTCGCGCAACGAAGCCGCCCTGCTGGCGTTTCTGCTATGCTGGCTGGTCCTGCCCGGCGTCATCCTGTTCGCGCTCGCCTGGACCTGGCGCACGGACATCTTCGCCGCAAAATACACGACCTATAGCTCGCTTGCGGCATACCTGCTGGCCGGCGGCGCGGTCGAGCGCCTGCCCGGGCGTACGCTGCGCGTGGCCGCCGTGACGCTGCTGGCGGTCCTGTTCGCTCATCGTTATGGACTGACCCTGACCCATCCGCAACGGCCCGACTGGTACGCGGCCACGGATGCCATCAAAGCGGACTATCGCGACGGCGACCCTCTGGTCATCTATCCCGACTGGCAGGCGCAGGTGCTCGAATACAATATGCGACCGCACGCCGTCCGCGCGCGGCAGACTGGCGACCTGTACCATGTGTGCGCGTGCGCCGACGCCGCGCTGGCGCAGCATGAGCGCGTCTGGGTGGTCTGGGTGGGCGGCTTCGGCAACGTGGACTTCGCGGAACGCGTCGGCGGGTATCTTATGAAGCGC
>JAGMZX010000008.1:15360-72903 GCA_018005585.1 Candidatus Hydrogenedentota bacterium
CCTGTACCATGTGTGCGCGTGCGCCGACGCCGCGCTGGCGCAGCATGAGCGCGTCTGGGTGGTCTGGGTGGGCGGCTTCGGCAACGTGGACTTCGCGGAACGCGTCGGCGGGTATCTTATGAAGCGCAGCCTGCCCTATACGCGGCGCGCGTTCTGGGCGGGGATGGCGTGTATCTTCGTTTTCGACGTGCAGCGCGGGCCGGGCTATGTTCCGCCTTCGTCCGCAGTCGTGGACGCCGCGTATCGCGCGGTCACGGACGGCCTTGCCATCGTTAATGACGGCACCAGCGCGGGCATTCCCGTCGGCCCCTGAGCCACTTTCGCTAATCGATTGGCACGCGCTGTTCCGGGGCGCGCGCGAGCACGCCGGAGATCGTCATGTCGATGAAACGCAGCCAGCCGTCAACCGCCGCGGGCGTCATGATCAGCTGCGTCTTGCCCCAAGGCGCGACGGCCTCTTCCTGTGTGTTCTCGCGGTGGAAATGGCCGAACGCGAGCGCGTCGAGCGGCTCATCGACAAACAGGATCAACTGGCTGCGCAAACCCATCATCTGCTCGTAGCGATGCGTGAGGCCGACGGTCCAGCGGCAGGGCTTGAGCGCGCGGCGGAACACCTGCAGGTCCGCGTCCTGACGCCCCAACTCGTCCGCCATTACGTAGTCTTTCGTGTCAAACGCGAGAAAGCCGTCGTAACCGAATCGGAACATGTAGGTCAGCGGGCCGAAAAATGTCTCGTAATGCGTGCCCTCGCGGTCGTGGTTGCCCGGTTGCACGAAAGTCGGCAGCCGGCACGTATCGAGCACGCGCAGAAACGCGCGGAACTGCTCCGGCGACCCGCTGTCCGTCAGGTCGCCGGTAATCACTGCAAGCGTCGCGTCGGAATCGTTCACGACGCGCAAAAGGTCGGCGAAAATGACCTCCGCGGCGCGGGCGTGGCGTGTCGAACCCACGTGCGCGTCCGTCAGGTGCGCGATGACGTAGTAGTCGGGGAAGTGCGCGTAGAGGAAGACGGCGCGGGCATGGCGGTCCGTGCCATCGGGCGTGCGCGCTTCGAGCGCGTAGGTACCCGCGGCCGCGCTTTCGGGCACGGCGCAGAACGCGCGCTTCCATCCGCCAGGGAGGTCACTCCAGATTACCTCGAGCGGCAACGGGCCGGTATCTCCTACAAGCGCCAGGCCGGCTTCGTGTTCGAGCACCGCCTCGAACGAGCCGCCCGGCTCCGAGATCGCGGGCGCGCCGTTATGCGGCGCGTGGATGAGCCCCAGAGCGCCGTCCGCCTCGCGCGCGAACGCCACGGCGCAGCACGCATACAGGAAAGACCCGCATAGGATTGCGCAACGGTTCATTCCGCCTGCTCCGGCCGCCATGCGGGCGCGTACTCCGCCTCGGTTGTCTCAGTCAGGCGCAGCGTCTCCGACCCGTCCCGCCGCGCCACGTACAAATCTGGATTGCCCCCCCGGTCCGAGACATAAACCAGCCACTCCTCGTCCGGGGACCAGTCGGGAGCCCAACAGTCATAGTTGGCGCCCGCGGCAACGGCAAAAACGCGCGCGGTTTCAGGATACACGGCGTAGATGCCGCGGCGGCCGCCGCGAAACGACTCGAAGGCAAGGTAGCCGCCGTCTGGCGACCAGACCGGGGACCAGTCCGCCTCGCGGTGGTTCGACACGTCGCCGATACCGCGTTTCCCCAGCACGAAGATCTCGCGGTCGCCGCCGTCATTCGACTCGAAGGCAAACCGTTCGCCGTCGGGGTCGGGCCGCGGCGCCCATTCGGCGTACGAAGCGCCAGGCGGCAACAGAAACGCAAGCAACGGCGCAACCTGGGTGCGGGTAACGAGATAGAGTTCGGTCGACAGGCGTCCCGGCGTCCCGGTCAGGCCCGCGGCCACGAGCGCGCCTTCGGCGGCGGCTTCCGCAAGGAAGACGCCCGTGTCCAGCCCTTCCCAAGTCACTTTTTCCTCGGGGTCAAGCGCCCGCATCAGGTCGAGGTTCGGCGCCCATACCGCATCGAGCAGGCCCTCGCGGCCGCCGCCCCATTCCGCCTCCGTATGCGACGCGAGGTCGTACACCACCAGGCGCTGCGCCAAGGTCCCCTCCTGCGAAGCGGCGAACACGAGCCGCTTGCCGTCCGGCGACCAGACGGGCCGGTGGTTCCAGCGGCGGCTGGTGTTCAAGAAACAGCCCTCGGCGCTGTCCGCGCGCGCGACATAGATGCCCATGCCCTCGCCGTACTTCGAGGGAAACGCGAGCCACACACCGTCGGGCGACCATCGGGGTGCGCCATCGTGCCCGCCGGGCCCCACGCGCCGGACCGACTTCGAGCGGAGGTCCAGCACACACGCGCAACGCGTACCCTGACCGGTCCCGGCGACAAACGCGATTTGACCCCCGGGTGCGCCGCTGTACGCGGCGGCCAGCAAATAAAGGCCCAGTATCACCCGCGCTAACTCCCGCTTGCCGGCCCCTGATGCAGATTCGCCGCCGCGTCAGCGACGTGGCGGCGACTGGGGTTTGTCCATTTCAAGTTAACGATACAACGCCGCGTTCACGACCGTCTGCATGTCAAGCGCATTCACGTATCCGTCCCGGTTGGCATCGGCATTCAACTGCGACTTCGCTTGCGAGAGGATGGCGTTGACCACGATTTGCAGGTCCAAGGCATCCACGGCACCGTCGCCGTTCACATCCGGGTTGGGAACCTTCGACGCGTCCGGCGTGAAAGTGAAGGCCTGTTGGAGCACGCCCGTGCCGGAAGGCGTCTTGACCACCACGTCCACCGTGCCGGCCAGATGCAGCGGCGTCACTACTTCGAGCTGCTCATCGCCCAGCGAGAAGACCTGGTCGGCCTTTATGCCGCCGAAGGTAACCTGCATCGGCATGTTCAGCCATCTGCCCTGTACGATGACGCGGTCGCCGCCCGCGATCTCGCCGAAGTTCGGCGTAACGGAGTCGATCTGCGGAACGGCCAATACGTGGACCACGGGCGAAAACGCCTCCGCGCCCATCACGTAGTACTGCGAGAAAGGAAGAATCGAGAACGACCAGGATTCACCGCCCTGCACCTGCGTCGCCGGGACATTCCACCGGTTCGTCAGCCCCGGCACCAGCGCGCTGTTCCGGTACCAATACAGTTGCGACGGACCTTCGGCATGGCCTTGAGGCTGCGAATAGGTATACGCGGCAGAGAGCGGCACGCCCGGCGGGATATCGCGGCTCAGGGACGGATTCTCAAGCGGGAGACCGGTCGATAGCCGCAGACCGCTTGCCTCGGGCGCTTCATACACTTCGCCCACGACGATGCGGACATCCTGGTACGCGACCTCCACGCCCGACGTTGCCATAATCCGCAACGCATAGGTCCCCGCGTCCGAAAGGGTCGTCTGCCAGTCAAAGCGGGCGGTACCGTTGCCGTTATCCGCGAACGGAATCGGCTGCGCAAGGTCCCAGGTTGCCGTAAGTTGCGGTGTGGCCGCGCCCGCGGGCGCCGTTGCCTGCACAGGGAACGTAACACGTTCGCCGGCGTCCACAATCGGCATTGCAATGGGCTCGATGCGCAGGCGCGAAGGCGAAAGCGGGCTCTGCGACAAATCGGTCTCGGTCGTTCTCCCGGCCACGTTGTCGAACAGGTCCGCCGGGTCCACGGGACGGCCCTGGCCATTGGAGAGTCCCACCACCGCGTTTTCAACCGACAACTGCAAGTACGTGAACCGGATTTGCCCGTTGTCGAACAGTTCGACTTGCATCGTGTTCGTGTCCGGCGCGGGGAATGAGCGCCCTTGATTCTCGGGCACCTGCTCGAATGTGAAGACAAGACGGTCATCCAGGCGCCGTGCCCAAGCCGTGCCGCCAATATTCACGGCAAGATCCGCGAACAGGAAGGAAATGCGCGGCACATCGAAGTGCGCGGCCAGCGAGGGGAAATTGTCGAAGTCCCAGGTGGCTATGGGGCTGAATACGATATAGCCGTTCTCATACAGGTAGATGTAGGGATAATAGATGCCGAAGAAATAGAACGGCCGCCCGCCCGTGTAGAACGACACCGCGTCGTTCTGGAGGAATGTGAGGCTGTACGCGCTGCCCTGCGCGTCGGACCGTGGCACGGGCAGGCGGAACACGTTGTGCGCGCGAGTAACCTCGTATCGCTCGTAGCCTGTTTGCATCGGGCTGTCGATGGCTCCCGCCGGCGCGCCAACGGGCGTGAAGGTCAATTGTGAATTGGCCAGGTCAATCCCGTGCGCGCGGCCGAACGCTTCCGTAAGATAGTTCAGCTGCCCTGTCCCCGCGATAGCGTTCGCCTGTGAAATAAGCAGGCTGCCGTCCAGATGGTCCTGGACGAGTGTGTAGAAATACTCGACACCGGGCAGCACGTCCAAATCAAGGTACTTGCTCTCGAGTCCGGGTTCGATGACCAGGCCTTCGCCGGCCTCCGTCGTGTACCCGGTCGTGCTCCGGACAATGATGGTATTGGCCAGCAGACTGGGATTGGGCACTTCCCAATACAGAGAGACGGCCGGTTGGCCTTCGAGCGTTTCCGTCGCCGTGGCCTGGAAGACGGCCGATTCTCCCGGCGGCACGATTTCTACCGCCTGGCAGCCCGCCAATACATTGAGCCGTTGCTCAAAAGCCAGGTCCAGATTGACGGCGCCCTGCATGAGCGCGAAGTAGAGGTCGTGGTAATCCGCCGTCTTCGGCAGCGTCATCTGGCACTCCCAGAACAGGTCCGCCGTGGTGTCGATCCCGAGACCTTCGACCTTCCGGTTGTTGAACTCATCGCCGTCCGTGAGCAAATAGCACAGCTTGTTGCCGATGCCGCTGTTGATGTGCACGCCGCCATTGTCATAGCCGCTGTTTGGCGGAATCACCAGCGGACTGTTGAGACGGTCCGGGTCGCCGAACACCGTCGGGTCTTTCATGTCGCGTATGCCGCGCTCCAACGCTCCCGGAACCATCAACTCAAGCAAGTACTCGGGGATATCTTCGCCGCACAACCAGCGCACCGCATCCGAGTCGTCGCCGCGGCCGTTGGTCAGGTCCACGAACTCGCCCCAGATATCCGAAAAGGATTCACTGATAGCCCCGGAGAATCCCTGATACTCAAGATTCGAAGCATATTGCGTGACACCGTGCGTGAATTCATGCGCCGTCACGTCATCCACAACGAAATCCGTGCCGAAGTAGAAGGCCGAATAGGGTCCCGCGGACATGAAAAACGCATTCACCAGCGGCAGCCGCACGTAGGCGGTAATCGGCATGAAACTATAGCCGCCCAATGGCGTTTCCTGACCGTTGTCGAAGTTGTCCCAGTCGTGATGCGTCAGGAAAAAGCTATACGTATCTCCGAGGAAATCATACGCGTTGTCGACATCGGCGATACCCGTTGGCCCCTGCGTTTCGACGCGTGCGGGCGTCGCGGGGATGTAATTCGTGTTGTTCAGGTCATAGATGATGCGCAGCCGGCCATCCATGATAAGGGAGAAATGCAGGGCTTCTTCGCCCGATTGGGCGTCAATCAGCACCGCCTCCTTGACCGGCGGCTGTTTCGTGCTCACCACCTCCATCGACCACACCAGGCGCGCAGCCCCGGACAGCCCCAGCACCGTCGGCTGGTATATCATCAACTCCGGCCCTTCGCTGACCCGCAAGTCCGCCTCGGTGACGTTCTCCGAGCGCCCCGCAACGCCCGTCTTCGCCTTCGCCGACGCCGTGGCGGCGTCCACTCTGGGCGCAAGCGGAATCGCGCCGCTGTCCAAACCGCGCAGGTCACGCGCTATGTCGCTCGCCACGCTAAGCACGTCACCCGCAGCGTTGACCTGCACCACCACCTCCGCACCGAACACGCGCAGCCCATTGTACGTCTGCTCCATCCGCACCACCGTGCGCACCCCGAGCGGCACGGTTCTGGTCCGGCGCAGCCCGACGCGGTCGCTGACCAGCCCGAACGCCTTGCCGTGTGTCTCCAGAAATGTCCTGGCCGCTTGTTCGGGGGCCGCGTTCTTCGCCGGCGTATCTACCACATAATGACCGCCCGGCGGCGCGCCCAGAAAACGAAGGAAACCTTCGTCCGTCTGGAATACCAGCGGCCGCTCGGTGGCGCCCGGTGCGCGCAACGCCCCCATGACGGCTTCCAGGTCTTGAGGGTCCGCTTCCAGCGCACTCGCGGGAACTGTCACGCCGATAAGCACCCCGACAAGCGCCAAGACGGCCAGGATATTACTCCGCATAAACGGCCTCCTTCCGAAGCACTTCGCAGCCCGCAGCATCGTATACCTCTCTCTTGCCTGCACCGCGCCGCCATCCGCAGCCAGCGCAGGCCATCACAGACACAACACACATACCGCCTCATGACCCATACGAGACCACGGGGCAGGCCTGTTATCGCATAAGCGTATGTTGGCTTTATCTTTGTACACTAAGCCCAGAATGCAAGTCAAGGAAAACCTTCGACGGACAGGAAGCATTATGTGAAAACAGCGAATTATATCTGAGCCATGCCGCTAAAGCTGAACTGACCGCGCGACGATAAGATTTCCAGAGCGACCTCAACGATGTCCCTCGCGGACCGAGCCAAGGATGGCGTACGTGCGCATTGCGGCAGTCACATCTGCGGGAATTACCCCCATGTTCCCGTTGAAACCTTCGGAACGGGCGCGGCCCTGCGTGGCCACAGGCGCGTCTTCGGCGCGGGATGTCGCACCGTCGTCGGCTATAGACGCTGTGGATGTCGTGTTCCAGTTGTCCCGGGGCGGCCGCGACGTACTCGGCGCGGTCTATGCTCTGGACAAGGAACAGCTTCAGGAGTTCCTGCGGATTACGGCGGACCTGCTCCGGCAAGGGGTCGTCGGCACCGAGGTCCTGAACGTGCGCGGCGAACCTTATGTCAGTTACCTGCCCGAACGGGTCGCCGACCCGAAGCTGCGTGACGCACCCCCGTGGCGCGACCGGCGTTCCATCCCTCTCCCTCTCCCTCTCCCGCACCTTGACATACGCGTCTGAAGCCCAACATAGTGTCCCCGGCGCTTGTGTGTTATCGCCGCGCCAGGGCCCGAGTTGCGCCGCGGTTGCAGGCGCGCGGTCACGAGCACGGCAGAGGAGTTCGCCCATTGACTAAGCACCGCTTGCCGCTGCTTGCCCTCTTGCTCTTCGCTGTCAGTTATGGGTTATTCCCGGCGACGCAAAGCGTTGCGGAACGGTTTTGCCTCGCGCGCGCGGACGCCCATGAGCGAACGACCGCCGTGCCGGCTACGGCCGTACCGGACCAACTTTGTCTGACCTGGAGCGGCGACCCGGCAACCACGCAAACCGTGCAGTGGCGCACATCCCCCGCAGTCGCGCAAAGCGCGGTTCAATACCGCCTCAGCGGGGGCGATGCCGGGGAGGTCACCGAGGTCAAGGCCGGCTTGCAGGTCCTCGAAGACCCGCTCCTCGTGAATGACCCCGCAAATCACCGGTTCACGGCCACGATCACGGAGTTGACGCCCAACACTGCGTACATCTATCGCGTGGGAAATCCCGCGGCCAATGTCTGGACCGAGTGGACGGAGTTCACGACTGCCCCGCTTGACGCCGGGCCATTCTCTTTTGCTTATTTGGGCGATGCGCAATTGGGCTATGAGGAATGGGGGCGTCTGCTGCACCGCGCGGCGGAACAGAGACCCGGCCCGGCGTTCTATCTGATGGCGGGCGACCTCGCTAATCGCGGCAACGACCGGGAAGACTGGGACGCGCTGTTCCATGCGGCGCAGGGCGTATACAACCGGCGGCCCGTCATGCCCGCGATAGGCAATCACGAATACACGAGAGAAGAGAATCCGCGTTTGTTTCTGGACATGTTCACGTTGCCGAAGAACGGGCCGGCGGGCATCCCCCCGGAGCGGACCTACCGTTTTGCCTACCGGAACGCGCTGTTCCTGGTTCTGGACTCGAACCAGCCCGCAGACGCACAACGAGCCTGGCTGGCAGAGCAACTGGCCGCATCGAACGCCACATGGAATTTTGCCCTGTTCCACCACCCGGTGTATTCGTCGGCGCCGCGCAGGGACAACCCTGAGATCCGTGAGCACTGGGGCGCGGTCTTCGACGAATACCACGTGGACATGGTGTTCACGGGCCACGATCACGCGTACCTGCGCACGCCGCCGATGCGCGCCGGGCAGGCTGTCGCGTCCGCCGCGCAAGGCACGTACTACGTCGTGGCGAATTCCGGCTTGAAACACTACGAGCAGGAATCGCATGAATACGCCGCGGTCGCGTTTACCGACATCCCCACCTATCAGTTGATCGACATCGAAACCAGCGGCGGCAACACACTGACCTATCGCGCCTATGACGCGAATGGAAACGTGCGGGACGAGGTAATTATCGAAAAGTGACGCGGAGGAGCGCCGGGGGCCCCGCATGACACGATAGTCCCGCTTGCTTTTGCGCGCGGTACTTGATTGCCTCACGGAAACCGGACTATGATGCCGATCCATCGGAGAGTCACGGGAGGGTCTAGCCATGCTCGAGGGTAAAAAGCTGCTGGAAGTGCGGCCGTCTTGGTGGAATTACATCGGGTGGTATCTGTTGTCCGTAATTATCGCCGCCTCGGCTATCCTCCTGGGCAGGCACTTCCCTGACGCGTGGTTCCTCCTTTGCCTGCTTCTTGTGCCCCTGGTCGTCGTGCTCTGGAAGCGCGCCGGCATGCGGATCGTTGTTTACGAGGACAAGGTCGTATCCAGCCGCGGCGTGCTCAGCAAGACCGAGAACCACATTTCGTGCGCGGACGTTCGCGCCATCGAGACGTTCCAGTCGCTTATTCAACGCGTCGTGAACATCGGCTCGGTACGCATCGGCACGGCGGGGACGGAAGGCTGGGAAGAAGAGGTGTTCGGCGTGCCTGACCCCAGCGGCATCAAAGACCTTGTGCTCAAACAGAAGCGCATCCAGGTCGAGAAACGGCAGGGCGCTCAACACGACGGCGAATAGGGCTCCCACACCGCCACGCTTTCCCTGTGCTCAGTACCAGCAGGGGGGCCGGCCGCCACGCGGCTTCAATGGCCATGTTGCCTGACCGTCTGTCTAAAGACTCGTTGCGCCATCGGCAACCGGCACGGGTTGCCCATGCAGGCAGATAGCACGCCGGTCCTGTTTATGAACGGTGTCTCCTTTCGCGCTTAACCCGCTTCTTTCCGTCAAAGCTATATGCCTGTCCCGGCGGAGGCGGCTCTTGCGAAAGTGGAGCAAGCATGGCGCACTTTGTTACTGTGACACGGCATTCTGAGATGCAAAGCAGCGAGGTTCACGCCGAACGGCGAGGGTGCGATGAAACGCAAGGCGTTCTGGGGAATGGTAATACTGGCCCTTGCAGCGGGCGCGGTGGTGGCATTGCGCCCGCGGCCCGTGCTGGTCGCATACGGACGGCCGGTCCGCATGACGGTGCGCGAGTACATCGCGGAAGATGCGGAGACCCAGTTGGCGCGCACGTATACGGTCGACATGCCCGTCTCGGGCACCGTGTCGCGGATCGAATGGGAAGTAGGCGACATTGTGCAGCAGGGCGAAGCCCTGACGCGGGTCGAGTCCCTGCCTATTGAACAGCAGATCAAGGGTCTGGAGGCGCTGGTCGCGCAGACGCGCGCGCAGATAACCGGCGTGGATGTCTCGAAACCCAAGCCGGAAGCGCTTGCGGCAGCCGAAGAGCGCGTGAAGGAAGCTACGGCGTCGCTCGAAATGGCGCGCAAGGCCCGCGCCATCGTCGAGATCAACCTGGAACAGGCGCGGAAAGACTATGAGCGCGCGCAGCGGCTTCGGGCCGAGGGGGTCATGAGCCAGCGTTCCTATGACGAGGCGGAGAGCGCCTTTCGCGCGCTCGAACAGGATTTGGCAAGGGCGCGCCTCGCCGAGCAGGCCGCCGGAAAAGGGCTCGAAATCGCGACCCTGGCGTCACGGCAGCTAGCGGATTCGGTGGACGACAACGAATTCATGCGCGAGGCGCATCAGGCCCAAATCGCGAACTTCGAGGCACAACTGGAGATTCTCCGCGATGACCTCGAGAAGACGACGATTCGCGCGCCCGTGACCGGTCCGATTCTCATGAAATTCGTCGAGAACCGGCGCACCTTGCTCGCCGGCACGCCGCTGTTGCAGATGGGCGACCCGGCGTCGAGCGAAATCCTGTGCGACGTGCTTTCGGAGGAGGTAGTGCGCGTCGCGCCGGGCGACGCGGTCGAGATCACGGGCAAGGCGCTGGACGGCGAGACGGCCCTGGGCACCGTCAAGCGCATACACCCGGCCGCATTCAAGAAGATATCCGCGCTCGGCATCGAACAGCAACGCGTGCGCGTCCTGATTGATTACGATACGCAGGCGGTCACGCTGCGCCCGGGCACCAGTCTCGACGTCAAGATTATCACCGCCGAAAGCGCGGACACGCTCGCCGTTCCGGACCGTGCGGTGTTCCAGCATGAGGGCGCGTGGCACGTATTCAAGACCGATGGCGGGACCGCGTGGCTGACGCCGGTAACTGTGGGGCTCAAGAACGAGGATTGGGCCGAGGTCACTGCGGGCCTCGGCCCGGAGGATACGTTTGTTGCCGAGCCGCCCAACGACTTGGCGGACGGCGCGCGCGTGAAAGAGAAAGACCCCTCGTAACCGTCAGCCGCGCCTGTGCCTGACCCTTCGTATTGCGTTCAGGCGCCATCGGGGTGCGTTTGGTCCAGGGATTCCGTCAATTGCGCCAGTTCCAACCCGAGGGCGGCGCGCTCTTCGGCCGTGCGCGCGGTGCGGCGGCCGCGCAGCAGGTGTCGCACCCGCCGCCAGAACATCAGCCGCTCCCGCACCCAGGCGGACTGTTCATCCGGATGCCATTCCGGGAAGGGCGCGGCCGAAGGCGGTTCCGGCGTTTGAGCCGCGCCATTGCGGGGCCAGCCGGCGATTACGGCGGCGAACCCCAGCGACAGACAGCATGTGAGCAAACAGGAAATCATGGGGCACCTCTTTCTTCAGACGTAGCTGAGGCGCACGCCAATCAGGCGCGCGTCCGCGTCGAGCGTGTCGTCCGCATGCGACGCTTCGCGCTGCACGGTGACCACGAGCACATTGCCCGCGGCTGCATTCGCGGGGGTGCGCGTCCCCGCGACGGCGTGCAGGTCCTTCAACGCAATAAGACCGTCAGACAGCGCAAAATTCTCGATAACCGTGTTGTCGAGCCCGTCGCCGTCGCCACTGCAGCGCAAGTAAATGCGCCAGCGCACGTTGCCGCCCGTGCCGGACGTGGCGGTCCAGTACAGCGTTACGCGCAATTCGCGGCCGTCATAATCCGGCGGCAGGACGAAGTTGAATGCGCCATATTCATCCGTGTCTTTGTCGAAATCGAGCGTATGCCAGCTCAACCGCCAAGAACCCGAGAACCCCATCAGCGTGGGGCCGCCGCAGGGATTGCTGTATGCGGGCCATCCCTCTTTGGCCGTGCGGAAAGCACTCCAGGTTCCGTCGACGCCCGACACCTCGAGGTTGCCCCCGATGTCCGCGTCGCCGTCAACCGTCAGGTCGCCGTCGAGGGCGACGTTGCCCTGCTTATCCATATCCGCGCCGCCGTCCGGGGTGGACCCGTAGCCGCCGCCGATGCGCAGTTCTTCAAGGTACCGGGGCTTCGCGCCCATAGCCGGCAAGGTCATGTCGTATCTCCGCGATTGCGGCCGGCGAAACCCGGCCCCACCCTTCCACGCGGGGCCGTTGCACCCGCCCGAGGCAGGAATAGCACGGTAGAAAGCTTGCAGGACGGAGAGGGCAAAAGAGACTGGGAAAACGGGTACGGCGACGTCCAACTCCGGCGCAATCAGCCCTCTTGACTCCTGCGCGTGAAATGCCTAGACTCCCGCCGCTATGTTCACCCCTCTCCGCCGCATGTACCTTGTTGGATTCGTGCTCGATTTCGCCATAATGGCTGGAATTACAGGAACGCCTTTCTTTCTCTACGATGTGCTGCATGGCGACGAGCGCATGTCCGGCTATATCGGCGGCCTGCAAATGGCCGCCTACGCGTTCGCTTGTATCGCGGTGTCGGGCATCGTCTCGCGCGTGCGCAACGGGCTTTGGTACGCCATGGGCGGCATCGCCGTGTTCTCGCTGGTCTATGCGCCTTTTCCGCTGACGCGCAGCCCGATCGTGTGCGGCGCGCTGACCGTGGTCGCATTCGGCGCTCTGGCCTTTGTCTGGCCGGCGCTCCATTCCTGGGTCGGCGCGGAGCCAAACCCGGCAAAACGCGCGCGGCAACTCGGCTGGTTCAACGTGGCGTGGAGTTTCGGCTTTGCCGTCAGCCCAATGCTTGCCGGGCCGCTCTACGACCTCGATTTCCGCCTGCCCTTTCTTGTCCTGCTGCTGCTGGGCAGTGTCTGTTTCGCGCTGCTCCTCTCGCTGCCGCACGAGCGCGACCTGTTCGGTCCGGGACATGACCAGGTATCAGAGGAGCGCGCGGCTCACGACCGCGCAAGCGAGGTATACTTGTACGCGGCGTGGTTCGCGACGTTTGTGGTCAACGTGCTCGTCGGTGTGCTGCGCACCGTATACCCGAAACGGATCCAGGACCTGCTTGGCTCCGGCGAATTATGCATGGCCGCTGGCTGGCCGCTGCCCGGGTTCCTGCACGCCGCGCCCGCGACCACCTACGCCCTCCTGGCTTCCGCGCTCAGCCTGCTCACCGCCGCCGCCTTCATGCTGCTGGGACGTTCCCGCTGCTGGCGGCACGATTTCCGGCTGGTCATCTGGCTGCAGGCCGGATGCGCGGGGGCATTCTGGCTGCTGGGCCGGACGTCGAGCCTCTTGCTGATGGCCCCATGCTTTGCGGTGGTCGGCGCAGCCCTGGGGGTGGCCTTCTTCTCGAGCGTGTATTACAGCGTGACCGACGCCGCGCACAAGCACCGGCGCGCGACTATCAACGAGGCCGCGGTAGGTATGGGCGGATTCGCGGGCAGCGTCGTATTCGGCTACGTCATCGGGCGCTCGGGCAATCTCGCTCTGCCCTTCCTCTGCACGCCCCTCTTCATCGCCGCCGCCCTGTTCCTGCAACGCCTCTTGATCGCCCACGGCAGGCGCCGCGTAGAGGCGTCGCCCGCCGCGTCTGCTGAAAATGATCGGTAGGCCGGGCCGGCTACCCCGCCAACTGCCGGATCTTCGCGAGGAGACTGTCGGGGTCGAGCCCTTGATGGAAGATATGTTCGCCGAGACCACCCCGCCCCGCCTTGCCCACGCCAAGGACCGCCAGGCGCGGCGCGTAGCCCCGCTCGAGCAGCCAAGTCCCGAACCGGCTGCCCAGTCCCGTCTTCACGTTCTGCGTTTCCGCGACCATGACGAACGGCGCCGAGCCCAGCGTCTGCATCATGTCCTCGTCCACAACGTTCAGTGTCGGCTTGTTGATCAAGCCCACGTCGATACCCGCGTCCCGCGCGCGCTCCACCGCGTCCAGCGCGCGGTACAGCATGTCGCCGTAGGAAACGACAAAGCCGCGCGACCCGTTACGGATGATCTCGTCCTTGCCCGGCACGAACTGGTAGCCACCCTCGTAATACTTCGAGCCGTCTTCTTTCAGAATGAAGGGGACTTTGCTGCGCGTCGAGAAGATGAACCGGACCCCGCCGTCGTTCCACACCGCGCGCACGAGGCTCTTGAGCTGCAGCGCATCCGCGGCGAAATACAGGCGCGTCACGTCGTCTTCGGGCAGACCGTTATCGCCGTAGAAGATGTTGATCCCATAGTGGCACGTGTTGTCGGCCATGTCGTCCACGCCCGCGTGCGAGAAATGGCAGATCACGTTCGCGCCGTTCAGCCGCGCCATGGTGAGTTCCGAGACGATCATCTCGAGAAACGCGGAGAAGGTGCTGAAGATGCCCTGGCGGCCCGGCTCGAAGCCAAACCCCGCCGCCGCCGAGAAATTGCCCCGCTCCTGCACGCCGCCGTTGATGAACACTTCGGGATGCCTCTCGCGGATGCCCTTGAGGCCCGTCGAGCCTTCCAGGTCGGAATCGACCACGAGCACCTTCGCGGCCCGCTCGGATTCCGGCATGCCATCCAGGATTTCGTTCACGATCTTGCCGAATTCCGTGCGGTTGCTTGCGGAATCCTCCGACGAACCCCTCAGCGCGCCGCCACCCCCCACTTTCTTGACCGCGTTCAGATACGTCACCGCTTCGGTAAGTCCGCGCCGCGCCAGGTAAGCTGCCGCGTTCTCCTTGCCGATGACGTCGTGGCCCGCGTGCGTGCCTTCGATGCCCGGCACTCCGGGCGCCATGACCCGCTTGTTGATCAACGCCACGGGCCCTTCCGTCCGCACCGCCATGAGCATGCGCGCGAACAGCGCGTCCAGGTCTTCGCCGTCGCCAACGTCAACCGTCAGGCCGTGGCCCCGGAGCGTCCGCGCGATGTCGTAGCCCGGCAGGTATTTCGAAGGATGCCCGGAAATCGTCACGTCGTTGTCATCGATGCACAGCTTCACGTTAAGTTGCTGCGCGACGGCCAGGCGCGCCGCTTCGGCATCGTCGCCTTCCTGCTGCGAGCCGTCCGACCCGAAGAGGAACACGACCTTGTCCGGATGCGCCTTGGACACGCCGTTGACAAACGGCCAGAGGTGCCCGAGCCGGCCCGAGGCGAACTTGATGCCCAGTTCGCGGTCGATCTCAGGATGGCCGTAAAGGCCCTCGTTCGCTGCGCGGTATTGCAGCAGTTTCTCAAACGGCATCTCGCCGTTGAACGCGGCCATCGCGTACTGAAGCGCCACGCGGTGCCCACCTTCGTCGAAGTAGACCGGGTAGACCTTCTTGTTCCCTTTCATGAACGCGTCCGCAATGAGCGCCTCCGGCACGATGCTGTACGCGCCGCCCGTGTGGCCGCCAAGTCCCTTCGCGCCCGCAACGCTGGTGAAAAAGATGATAACGTCGCGCACGACCTGAATGTTCGCCAGCAGCTGCACGCGTTGGTCCGCTGAGATCTGGCCGCCGAACGGGTCAATTGCCACCGCTTTGTAGCCGCTTACGTCAATCGGAAAACTCATCGCTTCAGACCTCCGTTGCCTTCCTGTTCCGGGAGCGCAACCCGCGCCAAACAGACTACCCGAACACACCCCGAAGAAGATTAGCGCATACACGAAAACGCCCGCCGCGTGCGCCTGCGTCATGAAATGGATTTGGCGGGCATCGAGCACCACCACGGAACAAGAACCAGTATAGCAAAAAAAGGCCAACGAATTCCTATCGCATGCCTGCGCGACTGCGTGCAGCGCGCGGAACCCCGCCAGGCCGGAACCGTCTACTCACGTTCCTTGAGCACCTCCACGAGGTCGAGACGCCTGACCTTGACACTGACGGCCAGATTGGCTGCGATGATAAAGGCCAAGGTGAGCGCGGTGGTGATGCCGAGAGTGCGCGCGGAGATGTGGAAGGGAAGCCGGTAGAGGTCGGAGTCGTACGCGTGAATGAGCAGCCGGCAGAGCGCAAACCCGCTCGGAAAACCGGCCAGCAGGCCCAGTACGCCCAGAACGAAGTTCTCGATGTACATGATGCGGCCGACTTCGGAGACGGTAAGCCCCATGACGCGAAGCGAGGCAAGTTCGCGCTGCCGTTCGGCCAAGGATACGGAAGTAACGTTGTAAATGACCGCAAAAGCGATCACGCCCGCGAACAAGACCAGCATGACGTTCATAACGCGCATGCTCTGCGCGAGCGTATCCAGTACCGCCTGGTACGCTCGTTCGCGCGAAACGATGGACGCCACGGCGGCGACGTCGCGCAGCGCGAAGTTGACGTCCGGTTCACGGCCCGGTTCGGTGCGAAGCAGCGCCGCGTTCATGACGAACGGCTCGTTGAGAAGATGGCTGAGCGCGCCGATGTTCATGTACGCGCCCACCCCCAGAAACTGGCGGTAGATACGGCGCACCACGACCTCGCTTTCTTGCGTAACGCGACCCATGAGCGGTTTGAGCACCACGCGGTCGCCCACGGAAATGCCAAGCGTCAGCGCGAGGTGTTCGTCAATGCTGAGGCCATCCTCCCCAACATCGACGCGCGTGCCGTTTTCATCGAGCAGACGCTGCATATCCGCGCCGCGGGGCAGGCCGGTCACGATAATGTCCTTCTTGCGCCATCCATTGCGGATTTCGAAGGGGTACTCAAGCACGGGCTCGGCGTCGCGCACATGGTCGAAACGCAGCACATCGTAATAGGTCTGCCTGCCCTGTTCGAGTTGAAAACTGATCTTGAGGTCCTGGCGCTGCATCTGGTGGAACTGCATGTCGAGGCCATAGTGCAGGGCATCCATGGTGAAGAAACCCACGATCAGGATCGCGGCGGACACCATGACGCCGAAAGCATTGATTCCCGCACGAAAGGCGTTGCGCGAGATGTTTCGGCAGATCATCTTCCCGGTGAAACTGAGGCGCCGCCAGAGCCGCGTGAAGCGTTCGAGCCAGACGCGGTGAGCGTAGCGGGGTGCTTCCGGCCGCATGGACTCGGCGGGATGGATGCGCGCGGCGCGGATGGCGGCGCTGAGCGCGCCAAGCACGGCGAAAACCATGGCGATGCCGATGGATCGGGAAATCACATCGGGGTACACGCGGGATTCGAGCAGGGGAAACTGATAGACCTCGACATACATCTGGATCATGCCGTAGGCAAGCCACTGGCCCACCCCAAACGCGCCGACGGCGCCAAGTACGGCCAGGATCAGCGCGAATTGAAGGTAATGCCCGGCCACCTGAATGTTGCTGTAACCGTAGGCCTTGAGCAGCCCGATCTGCGTGCGCTCCGTGCGCACCATGCGGTTGAGCAGCACAAGCAGGATTAGTGCGGCTACCCCCTGGAAAATCGCGGGGATAATCCGCGCGGAAACGCCAAGGCCCTTGATCTCGTCCGAGAGAAAACGGTTCGAAATCTGGTTTTCCCGCTTGGTCTTGGCGAAGACGCCGTAGGGCTCGAGTATCTCCTCCGCGCGCTCGAGCACGCCGTCCAGCGTTTCGATTTCGTCGACGACGCCCACGATGTTATTGCAGGCCTCGCGCATGTCCAGCGCGGTCTCGGCGAAGGCCTGCGGCACCCACAGGATGCCGAAACGCTCGAAACTGGGCACGAGTTCCTGCACGTTGCGTATCATGTAGACATATTCGGGTGACAGCGCGAGTCCGACTATGCGCAGAGGGTAGCGGCGGCTCTCGACGGACACCTCGACTTGGCCTCCGAGTTCCAGACCATTCTTGACCGCGAATCGCTCGCTGAGGATAACTTCGTTCTGCGCGCCCTCGGAGAAATAGCGGCCGCGGCGCAGACAGATGTCGTTGAGCACGGGCTCGCGCGGGTCGGGCATCGAGATGAGTCGCCCGATGCGCGACTCCCGTTCACCAGGCACGTCCACCTTGACATCCTGGACGATGCGGCCCCGCACACGGCGCACTCCCGTAATGGCCGACAGCTTGGCGGTGGCGGTCACGGGCGCGCGCTCCAGGTGGATCTCGAAATCGGCGAAACGGTGCTGTGCGTAGTAGGTGTCGCGCGTGAGCAGAAGATTGCGGTATGCCGACGCAATACAGATATAACAGGCCGTGCCGCACAGCACAACCATTACTACCGCGAGCGACTGCCCAGGCGTCTTGAGCAGGGTGCGCAGGAGCTTCCTGTGCAGGATGCGCATTACCATTCCAGTTCTTCCGGGGACTTGCGCCGCGCGTTCACGAGGATGTCGCGCACGTGGCCGTCCGACATGCGTATTACCCGGTCGCCCATGCCGCCGATGGCCGCGTTGTGCGTGATGATGATAAGGGTCGCGCCCAGACACACGTTGATGTCGCTCAGCGCTTCGAGTACGACCTTGCCGGTCGAAAAATCCAGGGCGCCCGTGGGTTCGTCGCACAGCAGGATTTCGGGCCGCTTGGCCACGGCCCGCGCGATAGCCACGCGCTGCTGTTCGCCGCCCGACATCTGCGAAGGAAAATGCGTGCGACGCGCCTCGAGTCCAACCAGGCGCAACGCTTCGACGGGGTCCATCGGGTCCGGGGCGATCTCCGTGGCAAGGGCAACATTCTCTTCCGCGGTCAAATTCGGCATGAGATTGTAGAACTGGAACACGAAGCCGATGCGTGACCGCCGGTAACGCGTGCGCTGCGCATCGGTGTAGTTCGTCAGTACCTCGTCGCGGAAATAGACCTCGCCCGCGGAGGGCGCGTCCAGGCCGCCGATGATGTTCAGCAGCGTGCTTTTCCCTGAGCCGCTGGGGCCGAGAATCACGAGAAACTCGCCCGCGGCAACGTCGAGGGTGACCCCGCGCAGCGCGGATACGGTAACCTCGCCCATGCGGTAGTCTTTGCGCAGCTCGCGTACGCGAAACACGACATCCCGCTTCTCTCCGTTGTCGTGCGACATGAAACCGAGACTCCTTGTTTGACGGCGTCTATTGTACGGCCGCGGCAAGGGAGAGACCACCGCGCGCCCAAGAAGGCCCTCTTGCGTTGGCGCTCGTCCCCGCAACGGACATTGCGCGCGCGGATTGGCGGGCAATCGTCGAAAAACGGCGGAGGAAAAACCATTGCAGCTCTGCGAATACTACGCTATACTCAAGGTCAGATAATGGCGACGGAAGGGGTAACACTGCGTGAAGATCGATACCGCGACACAGGTATGCGCCGTCATCGGCAATCCCGTAGAACACTCGCTGTCGCCGTTGATACACAACGCGGCGTTCGAGGCCACGGGGCTCAATTATGTGTACGTGGCGTTCCGGGTAGAGGACGTGACGGGGTGTCTGCAGGGCATGCGCGCCCTGCCGGGCCTGCGCGGGTTGAGCGTCACCATACCGCACAAGGTCGCCGTGATGCCGCATCTCGACGAAGTCGACGCCATGGCGGTGCGTGTTGGGTGCGTGAACACGATCACGAATGTGAACGGGCGCCTCGCCGGAACCGTGACGGACGGTCTGGGCACGTTGCGCGCTTTCGAGGAGGCGGGCGTCGCGCTCGCAGGGAGACGCGTGTTGTTCCTGGGCTCCGGCGGCGCTGTGCGGGCCGTAGCGTTTGCGTTCCTCGAGCACGGCGGCGTGGGAAGCATGACCGTTCTGGGGCGGAACCCGGAACGGCTGGCCAAGTTGGTGGGCGATCTGCGCTCCCACGGCCGGGTCCCCGTGGAAAGCGGGAGTATTGCCGAAGACGTGGGTAATGCCGTGCCCGCCCATGACATCATCGTACACGGCACTCCGGTGGGCATGTTTCCTCACTCCGTCGGTGAAACCTGCGTGCCGGCCGCCTTGCTGCGCGCAGGACAGGTGGTGTTCGACATGGTGTACCGCCCGTTGCGAACGCGCCTCCTGGCGGACGCGGACGCGGCCGGCTGCACGATTATTCCGGGATTGGAAATGCTGGTAAACCAGGCCGTTTTGCAGTTCGAGACGTGGACAGGCGTGGCGGCGCCGCGGTCCGTCATGCGCGACACGCTCATGGCCGCGTTGCGGCAAACGTGACCCCGGCGCCGGAAAATGGAAGGGAGAGCGATGAAAGTACACACCTTTTTGGGCAAGGTCAGCATTGACGGGCTGCACCAACTGGATACGCATATCAACGATTGGCTGGCGGAACACAATCCCAAGATCTCCGATATCCGCCAGTCGTTCGGGATGCACAAGCACCATGACGGGCGGCACGAGGAGCCTGTGCTGCTCATAAGCGTGTGGTACGACGACGGTGCGGAGCCGGGGTCCGCGACCATATTGTGACTGCGAAAGCGCTGTGATACCATGGCGGCGCGCGACCGGACGCGGCTTCCGTCCGTGTACTTCCGGAGTCAGCAATGATGGTCTCACACGAAAGGTTTGGCATGTTGCTTACGAAATTCATCTCGAAGAACTGTATTGTTCCGGAAATAGAAGCGTCCACGAAGCCGGATACATTGAAGGAATTGACACACCTGCTTTTCGACCGGAAGAAGGTCAAGGGTATGGGGCCCGCCTTGGACCAGATCATCGCGCGCGAAACGACGGAGAGCACGGGCATCGGCCAAGGCATTGCCGTGCCGCACGCCCGCGTATCCGGGCTGAAGACGCTGATGTGCGCCGTCGGGCGCAGTACGGTCGGCATCGATTTCATGGCGGTGGACCGCAAGCCGGTCCATCTGGTGTTCTTGATCTGTTATCCGCCTACGCAACAGACCACCTACTTGAATTTCATCGCGACGATTGCACGGATGTTGCGTGAACCCGACCGCCTGAACGCGTTGCTGCGCGCGGAAACCGCCGATGAGATATACGGCGTGCTCGAGGAGATGTCCGAAAATCTCGTGGCGCCGGAAAACCACTATGCCAAACAACTCAAGGCCGACCCGGAAGTACTCAAGGCCCGCGACGCGCACGCGGACCTCATCCTCCTGGCTCGCCTGCAGCTCTGCCAGGAAATGCTGGACTCGGCCAAGACGGGCAAGACGCAGATTCGCGAGCGTATTGAAAACATCCGCAGTCTGGTGGACCCGCGGATTCTCAAGCATTTCGACCGCCTGATGAAGAGCCGGGCACCCGCGCTCGTGCCGGTGGAAGGCGACACCTGCCAAGGGTGCTTCATGAAGCTGCCGTCGCAGTTCGCGCAGAAGGTCCGGCAGGATGCCGAGCACATCCACACGTGCAGCAACTGCAGCCGCTTCATCTACATGGTGTAATGCGCGATTCCGTCAAGACAACCACGGAGGCGTATGGTACGCCCCCAGCGTGAGGAGAGGTGCGGTATGGCCATGACGCGCGCTCAACTCGAGTCCCTGATTCAACGTGTCTCCCTCTTTCAGGGTCTGATTCCGGAGGAGGTCGAGAAAATCTTCGCGCATGGGTTGACCATGGCGTTCAAGAAGGGCGACGTGCTGTTTTACAGGGACACGGTCGGCAATCAGATGTACGTCGTGCTCGGCGGCAGAGTGGGCGTCTTCGGGGACGGGGACACGTGTCTGGCCACCCTGACCACGGGGGACATGTTCGGCGAAATGGCGCTCGTAACGCATGAACGCCGCAGCGCTACCGTCAAAGGCCTTGAAGACGGCTATGTCTTCGTGCTGAACGAGATTACCTTCTATCGCCTGCTCACCAAGAAGGTGGCGATCCAAATCCTCCTCAACATGGTGCGCACGCTCTCCCACCGTCTCAAGGAAGCCAACGCTCGTCTGCGGCAATAGCCCGCTGTCTCCCACCGTTCTCCTGGTGACGAATTGCGCCCTGACGGGTAGTGTTAACGAAAGACCGGCGCAACCAAGAGGAGAACCTTGCATGAGCCCGCGAATCTCACAAGCATGCCTCCTGCTGGCGGTGTCCGCACTACTGGCCGGTTGCCCGCCGCCGGAAGGTTGGCCCAAACCTCCCTTTGATACCACAGGCAGCTACCTGGGTGTCTGGTCCGGACGCAGCAATGAAGAGGCGGAACGTCAACAGATTATTGAAGATTGTCCACTGAGCCTCAAGCTCGTCCAGGACCTGACCAGGCCCTATCCGGGAGACCACAGCGTGTCGGGCGCCGTTACGGTCGATTATTCGTGTATCGACTTGCCCGATTGGGTTGAGGAAACCCCGCCAAGCACCGTCACCGTTAGCGGTCTGCTGGGCGACGGCGGCCAGCTTACCTTGCTTTCGGGCGGCTGTGCGCCAGGCATGTGCGTGGTCCTGACGCTGGCGGGTCAAGGGGAAAACCTTGACAATGACGCTGAGATGGACCGCTATGCGGGCAGCTGGGCGTACCTGGTGCTCTTGGCTGGCGTGCCGCCGTTCGGCATCACCGGCACATTCGATGTGTCAGCCGTAGAACCGCTGTGACGCCCTGACCCGCAGGAACCGATGAGGGCGCCGTCAGTCGCCCTCATCGATGTTCCGGGCGCACCAGACAATAAACACCAGCAATACCCCGATGCAGAGGAGCGGTATCACCAGCGTCGCATAGGTGGGATGTTCGATGTTCCAGGGGCCGACGCTGTAATCGACTTCCAGCAGGCCCGAATCCCCTTTGCTGAACAACTTGCCAAAAGTGCTCCCCAGCAGGCCGTGCACAAAACCCAGCGCCACCAGGTTCCGTTTCCGGTCTTCCATGAATACGTAACTGAGAGGAATGCCAAGACCGAACGTCACCGCAACAAGGAAGTACGAGTCGATGTGGATCAAGCCGAAACAGGCGCCGGTAAGCGTGGCAACCAGCAGGCGTTTCGCGTCGCGGCACAAGTAGTAACCGTAGACGATGCCGAAAAAGAACATCACAAGGCCAATACCCATCGGAATGGCGGCGGGGACGCTCGCCGTGCTGTACGCCGAACTTAATCCGATAAGCGACAGGATGTACGCGCCCAAGCCGGCGTTCGCACCCACGAGGAGAGACTTGAACACCACCCTGCGCCGCGAGCGCGGCGCGGCCGGCGGCGCCCCGGGCGCGAACGCCTTGCGGAAACGGGTGCCGAAATACGCGCTGAAGAGCAGCTGCTGCACAAATCCCCAGAACACGTAACCGAACACGTCGAGCACCCACGGGACGAACCGAAGGCGCGCGAATGCCGCGCCCCCCCGCTGGACCCACGCCGCGAGCAGCACAAGGCACAGGAGCGGCGCGGCGATCACCAGAGCGGTGCGAAAGGCCGTCAGGAAGTTGTCATACCGGATGGCGAAGAGCAGTATCACCGCCGCGCCGGCACTTCCGAACAAAAAGACCAACAGGCGGCCCGGGTAGTCGTTGGTGAAGCTTTGGAGCACGCTCCCCTGCACCCCGAAGAAATCGAGCACGTGATGCCAATTGACATAATTGGCGTAGTTGAGGCCCAGGAAGACGGCCAGCAGCACAAGGAACAAACCGCCGCGCCGCATCAGCGTACCCGTGCGCAAGAGCCGCCACAGCGTTCTCGGATTGCCCAGCCCCCAGGATTCGGGCGTATCCCGATGGAGGACGGGCGCCACAAAGAGCAGGTACGCGCCGCCAAGAACAAGAAACACGTTCGTAACCACGTTTACGATGTCGTATCCGCGGAGCACTCCGAAATGATAAGCGGCCGGCCACAACAGAATCAGGATAAACGTCATCACGACGAGCCCTTCAACCGCGTTGAAGCGCCGCGAAAAGGCTTCGCGTTCTTCCTCGCCCGCCGTGTTCACAATGCCGGGTATATCGGACACTTCTGGCAGTGAATCCGTGCTATCCGCCGATGGTGCTGTCAGACCCTCACCCGTCATGCCTCTTGTACTCCTTCACTCCGCCCAAAACCGCTCACCAGTCGCGCCCCCCTCACGTACTGAACGCCTTAAGTCAGGCGGCCCTACTTGCGGCCCTGCGTGGTCAATCCGCGACACCGGGCCGCACGGCAACTGCAAAACGCTGCCGGAAATCCTCGAAAGCACGCACCTGGCAAGTCCTGGAACAACCGTGTACAATCTGAGAGGATATCACAGGTATTCCTGACGAGGAGGTTACGCGCGTATCACGTGGCCCTCGACAACATTTTCATAATTCACATTCTGCAAGAATATACCAGTTTTCGCTATTTTGTCAAGAGGCCCACCCGGGCTACCCCTGGCCCGGTGAGAAATGACGGCCAATGTTAAAGTCAATAACCTGTATTGCCGATACTGGACATGACGAAGTCTTGACAGTAGTGCGTGTTGTGTAAGCGCCGACCCGGCAGCAGCGGAGAATGCATTGTGAGCGGTTTGATCAGCGTGGGCGGACTGGTAAGCGGCCTGGACACGAACACCCTGATAGCGCAGCTGAT
Source organism: Candidatus Hydrogenedentota bacterium (assembly GCA_018005585.1). Taxonomy (NCBI): domain Bacteria; kingdom Pseudomonadati; phylum Candidatus Hydrogenedentota; species Candidatus Hydrogenedentota bacterium. Next base: position 39,080 of record JAGMZX010000008.1, read on the forward strand.
GCAGTTGGAGAGGCAACCGATTGTACGGATTGAAGACCGCATCAGCAATCTGGAGCTACAGCGCGACGCGATCCGCGGCCTGCGCACGACACTTACGACGCTGCGCAACCGCATGCAGGATTTCCGGCTGAACAGCGTGTTCAGCCAGTTTGCCGCGGCTTCCAGCGAGGAGAAGGTCCTTACGAGCCAAGTCTCCGGGGAAAACCCCGTCTCCGGCTCGTTCTCGGTCAACGTGACCCAACTGGCGAGCGCCACAACGGCGCAGGGCAGCAGCGTGCTCGGCGCCTCGATCAACACCGCAGCCTCGTTGGATACCAGCGGGATCAATCAGGAGATCACGGGCGGCGCCTTCTCCATCAACGGCGTGCAGTTCACCGTGGACCCGGCGACACAGAGCCTCGATGACATTATTTCGCAGATCAACGCGAGCGCGGCCGGCGTGACCGCCACGTACAACGCCGGCACCGACACCATCGCTATCGCGAACACGGCCCCGGGCGACACCGGTGTCATCAACTTCGGCGCGTCCGGTGACACGAGCAACTTTCTTTCGGTACTCGGCGCGACAGGGGCGACCCAGTACACCAACGGCAGCGGCTCGACGGAAGTCACGGGCACCCGGCACCTGGGCGCCATTGAGCCTTCCGAGGCGCTGGGAAACACAAACTTTGCGGGCGGCGCCGTAACGGCCGGCGCGTTCTCCATCAATGGTGTCGCGATCGCGGTGGACCCCGCCAACGATTCCATGCTGGACATCGTAGCGCGGATCAATGCGTCTGACGCGAACGTGACGGCCAGTTACGACACAGCCACCGATACCCTTCGGGTCGTGTCAAACACACTGGGCAGCCGCACCATTCGCTTCGGGGCGGCCGGCGACACGAGCAATTTCCTCACGGTGGCCGGGCTCGATACGGCGGTCCAGACCGCGGGCAACGACGCCCAGTTCACGGTGAATGGCGGGGCCGTGCAGACGCGCAGCACCAACGAGATCGCGGATGTCATCGGCGGCGTTACGGTCACGCTGCTGAGCACGGGCACGAGCACGGTGACGGTTGCGGTGGATGATGAGGCCATTATTGAAGACGTGCGCGGATTCCTCGATGAATTCAACGCGGCCATCAGCGAACTGCGCCAGTTGACGGCGAATGAGGGGACATTGCGCGGCGACTCGACGCTGCGCCAGATCGAAAACTACTTGTTCGGCAACATCTTCAGCCAGGTGACCGGCATCGCCGGGGAATTCTCGACGCTGCTGGATATCGGTATCTCAACCGGCGAAGAATTCGATTCCAGCGCAACGCCGGCCCTCCAGCTGGACGAAGAGGATTTCCGGGCCGCGTTGCGCGACGACGCGAGCAATGTCGCGGCCCTTTTCGCGAACGACGCGGAGAACGGCATTGCCGACATATTCTTTGACTATCTGGACGAGGTGGCGGGTTTTTCGGGGTTCCTGAACCAACGGGCGCGCGCAAACGGAATCCTGGACCAGCAAGTCCAGGGACTTAACGGTCAGATTGACCGTATCGAAGAACGTCTGACGCAGAAGGAAGAACGTCTGCGACGGCAGTTCTTGCGCATGGAACAGATGCTGGCGCAGTTCCAGAATCAGGGTACCGCGTTAAGCAACCTTTCTTTGCAGATCGGCAACTTTTAGGCAGGGGAGAACAACCCATGGCCGCGGCAAATCCACGTGTGGGCGCATATCAGCAGGTAGACATCGAGACCGCTTCCCAGGGCAAACTGATCGTCATGCTGTTCAACGGCGCCATCAAACGCGCCGAAGAGGCCAGACGCCAGCTCGAAAAACGAAACATCCCCGAAGCGCACCGGAACCTCATTCGCGCCCAGGAGATCCTGGGGGAATTGCGCGGCGCGCTCAACATGAAAGCCGGAGAGATCGCGGAAAACCTCGACCGCATTTACGAATACCTGCAGCACCTGCTTATCACGGCCAACATACGCAAAGATGTCGCGCCCATTGACCAGTGCATAGGCTTTCTCACCTCGATCCGGGACACTTGGCGTGAGGTCTTCGACATGGTCGCCCGCGACCAGGCCACGGCCGCGGCGCCGGCCATCAACACGCACGGCAACACCGTGCTGAACGTGCAAGGGTAACCGCCACCCCGCCTACGCCCAGACAATCAGCGCCGTCTCGTGTTTTTCCGCCAAGTCGGAGTGGTTGGGAATGGCCCGGACGGTGAAGCCTTGTTGTCCTGTCTTCTCGCAGACAACCGCGCCTTCAAAACGGTACACATCCTTGCCTGCCGGTCCCGTGCAGGCCATCTCCACGGCGCGCCCGAGGGTTACTTGACCCTCCGGGTCGAGGTCGCCGTAGTAGATTTCCACGGTCACGTCGTCGGGAGTCAACCCTTCGAGCACGACCTCGGCGCTGACCGGAAGCTGCGCTCCGCACGGCAACCTGTCGCGGTCGCCGCACTGCACGTTCCGGACAGCCACCTTGGGCCAATGCTTGTGCATGAGTTGTTTCCAGGCCGCGAGAGTCCGGGCGCGCAGCCGATTGTCTTGCTTGAACTCGCTGCGCCGGGTCGAACAGGGCAGGTAAAAGCGATCGGTATACTCCTGCACCATGCGATGCGTGTTGAAGACGGGGGAGATGGTGCGAATGGCGGCTTTCATGCGCGCGATCCACTCGCGCGGCAGCCCGTCGCGGCCACGGTCGTAGAAGGTCGGCACCACTTCCTGTTCGAGGATTTCGTACAGAGCCTGCGACTCCACGTTGTCCTGTTCCTCGATGGTGTCGTAGGTCTCGCCCAGTCCTATGTTCCATCCGTTCACGCCGGGGATCGCCGCTTCACACCACCAGCCATCGGGCACGGAGATGTTCAGCGCGCCGTTGGCCGCGGCTTTCATGCCACTGGTGCCGCTTGCCTCCATGGGCCGGCGCGGCGTGTTCAGCCAGCAGTCCACCCCCTGCACGAGATACCGCGCCACGTTGATGTCATAGTTCTCAATAAAGACGAAGTGCATTCGGATATCCGGGTCCCGGGCGAAGTGGACGAGGTCGCGGATCAGGTGCTTCGCCTGGTGGTCGGCCGGGTGCGCCTTGCCCGCAATAATAAACTGGACGGGCGTGTCGGCGTGCAGCAGAATCCGGCGCAGACGCTCGGCGTCGCGCAATATGAGCGTAGCGCGTTTGTACGTGGCAAACCGGCGCGCGAAACCGATGGTCAGCGATTCCGGGTCGAGCACCTCCATGGCCAGCCTCAGTTCGGTGCTGGGCGCGCCACGGTTGGTAAGCTGGGTGTGCAGCCGGCGCCGCGCAAACGTGACGAGCCGCTCACGGCGGCGCTCGTGCGTGCGCCACAGTTCCGTATCGGGCACTTCGTCGATATGCTCCCAAATGGACTGGTCATCGGGGCTGTTGATCCAGCCCGGCCCGAGGTAACGGTCGTACAGGTCGGCCAGGTCGCGCGAGATCCAGAACCGGGTGTGGATGCCATTGGTGATGTGCGTAATGGGGATTTCGTTTTCCGGTATGCCCTTCCACGTGTTGCGCCACATGTTTCGCGCCACTTCGCCGTGCAGCCGGCTGACGCCGTTCGCGCCCGCGGAGAGCTTGATGGCGAGCACGGTCATGCAGAAGGGCTCGCGCTTGTCGGCCGGGTTCTGCCGGCCCAGCGCCAGCAGCTGGTCCGTGGTGATGCCGACCTCTTCGCAGTACTTGGAAAAATAGTATTCGACCATTTGCGGGTCGAACATGTCGTTGCCCGCGGGCACGGGCGTATGCGTGGTGAAGAAACTGCCGGCCTTGATGGTCTCGAGCGCTTCGTGAAACTGCTGTCCCTCGAACTGCACGAGTTCCTTGATGCGCTGCAGCGTCATGAACGCCGAATGCCCTTCGTTCATGTGGAAGCACGTGGGGCGGTGGCCCAGCTTGTGCAGCGCCATCACGCCGCCCATGCCCAGCATGATCTCCTGGCGGATGCGCGTGTCGCGGTCGCCGCCGTACAACTCGCCCGTGATGCGCCGGTCTTCCGGCGTGTTCTCTTCGTAGTCCGTATCCAGCAGATAGAGCGGCACGCGCCCGACGTGACACTGCCAGACCCGCCCCTTCACGGTGCGCCCCGGATACGGAACTTCGACGTGCAGCGGCGCGCCGTCCGCGTCGTAGACCAGCTCGATCGGCATGTTGTAGAAATCGTTGCGCGGGTATTCTTCCTGCTGCCAGCCGTCGGCATTCAGGTACTGGCGGAAGTAACCGGACCGGTAAAGCAACCCAATGGCGACAAGGGGAATGCCAAGGTCGCTGGACGCCTTGAGATGGTCCCCAGCGAGCACGCCCAAGCCGCCCGAATAGACTGTCAGGCACTCGTGAATGCCGTATTCGGCGGAGAAATAGGCGATTTCGAATCCTTCCGGCGCGGCGGGGTGCTTTTCTGCCCAGCGGCTGCCCCGCATATAGTCCTCGAGTTTTCGCACGACACGATCGAAATGCGCGAGGAAGGATTCGTCCCGAACAAGCTCTTCGAAGCGGATTTGACTGACCTCGCCAAGCATGCGTTTCGGGTTCTGATGCATCGCCACCCACATCTTGTGGCGGTCGATGCGCAGAAACAATTCAATGGCGTCCGGGTCCCAGCACCACCACATGTTGTTCGCGATATCCGCCAGTTTCGCGACGCGATCGGGCAGCTTCGGGACCACCGTGTACCGCATTACCGTGGCCATAGGGCTCGTTCTCCTCGAGGCGTCCGTCCCCCCGGGACGCGGCACGCCCATGCTGTGCGCGCGTAAGATACCACCGCGTTCTGAGTCAGACAAGAACCGCCGCGCACCGGGTTTCTATCTCGCTCAGATGAAGTAACGGGCGACGGCATTCTTCACGCGCCGCCAGAGGGCGGCCAGCGGTCCGCGAGCATGCATGCGGCCATTCTGCGCGGCCGTGCGATAGGCCGCGCCGTGCCGCAGCACCCCCACGACCGCCGAGAACTCCGCCGAATTGATGGGGCCCGGCAGGCCAGGAATTCCCTCGGGCAATCCCATGCGCGCGGGCACTTGAAACACCGCTTCCGCCAATGCCGCCTGATTGCGGATCGTGCTGGCGCCGCCGGTGAGCACCATGCCCCGGACCAGGTGCTTCATGAGGCCGCGGGACTGCAGATGCTGCCGGACCTTGGTCATGAGTTCTCTCGAGCGCTCGAAGATAATCATGTCGAGTTCGTTGCGTTCGACGATGGACGGCGCTCCATGAACCGCGCTTTTCAATTTGAGCGGCGATCGCGGTTCCTCCAGCGTGATACTGGAACGCCCCCTGTCCTCGGCGCCTTCATCGTCATCGTAGCGGCGGACCAGCGTCTCAGACACGCCGTACTCTAGGATCAGGTCCTGCGCTTCCTCAAACGAGACCTGAAGGCCGGCGGCCACGTCCCGCGTGATATGGTAGCCGCCCCACTCGAAGCAGGAAGCGCCCAGGATACGGTAATCGCGGTAGACGGCAACGCCGGTCGTGCTGCGGCCCATGTCCATCACGCCCACGCCAAGCTCCATGTCTTCCATGGTCAGGCAACCCAGCGCCGAGGCCAGCGGCAGAAATACCACGTCTTCGAGTTCGCGGTTGAGCGATTCGATGCACGTGGCAAGGTTTTCCTCGATCGCGGCCGGCATCCGCGCAAAATGCACGCGCGCCTTAAGCACGCCGCCCCGGATGCCAATGGGATCGATGACGCGCAACTCGTCGACGTACCATTCCTGCGAAGTAATGGAACTGACCACGTGCCGGCCCGGCGACAGGATATCGCGCGAGGCGATGTCCAGCGCCTCTTCCATGTGGCGGTACTCGACCACTTCTTTTTCGAGCTTGACGTTGCCCTCCCGGATGAATGTCTCGACGTTGCGTCCGTTCACGCCGCAAAATAGCGACATCGTCTTGACGCGAGACTCCTTCTCCGCACGCCCGAGGGCCTGTTTCAACGCGATCTGAGCCGCGTTAAGGTCTTGAATCACGCCTTGGGATACACACCCCTTGCCGGGCGCCGTGCCGTGGCCCAATACGTGGAGCGAACCGTCGTAGTCGCGCCGCGCTATCAGCACCCGTACGTCGCGGGAACCGAAGTCTACCGCGCCGATTATCTCGCCCCGTTTGCTCACCCTCTTACACGACCTCCCAAACGTGGACGGGTCAGGCCCGCCTTCCTGTAGTCTCAGAACAACTCATCGCGTGGTTCCGCCGGAACGGGCCCCACGGGCGCGCCGCCCATAACCACGCGAATGCTCTCAATGGTTTGCGCGATCTGGCTGACCGCTTGCTTCCGCTGCTCCAACGCCACCAGCGCGCTCTGCAGGTCGGAATCGTGTTCCGTGCGCTCCTTGCGCAGACGCGAAACGCGATTGCGGCTCTCTTCGAGCGTTTCGTGCGCGGCCTGCGCCGTGTCGTTCAGATGTTCAATTTCCGTCTGGATCCGGCTTTCATGCGCAAGCGCTTCTTCCTGCTCGTCGCGCACGGCGGCAAGGCGCTCGACCTCGGCCTGGCGGCGCTCTTCGAGCTTGCGGATCTCCTCGTCAATCCCCTCGATCACCCCCTGTATCGCGGCCACTTGTTCATGCAGGCGCGATAGCTGCGCGCGGCACTCGCCCAATTCGCGTTCCCGTCCCGTCACCCGCTCCTCGGCGGCCGTTACCTCCTGCTCCTCCTGACGAACGGCCTCCTCCGCCTCGGCAATGGACGTCTCGTTCTGCGTCAGCAACGCTTCCGCGCGGCCCACTTGCTCCTCGACGCGCTGGGCTTCCAGCCGGGCCATGTTGATCGCCAATTCGAGCGCGAGCAATTTCGCATCGGCCACGTTGCCGCTGCTGATGGCTTGGCGCGTGTGCTGCAACAACGTTTCGGCCGCCGCCGCCCCGGTCCGCGGCGCCGCTGGCGCCGCCACGGGGATGGCAGCCGGCTTCGCCACGGGGTGCGCGGGGGACCCCAACGGAGGCGGGCCTTCTTCGACGGCAGTCTCCGCGCTCGCCACAATGGCCGCGGGCTCCTCGAAGGGCGTCACTTCTTCCGGAGACTCCGCGAGCGACAGGAGGTCGGCCTCCTCGACGATTTCTTCTTCTATCTCCTCCCCATCACCTTCTTCCCGCGTCTCTCCGGCTGGCTCGAACACGCCGGTGTCCTCGAGAACCGGCTCTTCTTCGCCGGGCTCTGGCTCTTCCTGCGTTTCTTCCGTTTCCTCTTCCTCTTCTTCTTGTTCTTCTTCGAGCAAGTCGCCCAAGGCTGGCAGATTGCCCGAATCTTCGGCTGATGCGGGGGTCAGGCCGGGCTCGACAAAAGCCGGGGCCATGACGGGGTCGGCCGCCGGCGCGTTCGCAACGGCCTCAGCTTCTTCTTCGTCCTCCGCATTGGAGTCCGTCAATTCAAACAAGGAACCCTGCTCCTCAGGCTCCTGCGCGGCCACGGCCGGGGCCGCCCCCCTCATTTCGACCGCCGTTTCTATTTCCTCTTCTGCGTCGCCGTCGTCCTCGACCAGGGAAATCCCCAAGTGCTGCATGTCCTCGACGGCGCGCCGAAACCGTTCCCGCCATTTCTGCATCACGCCCGAACGCACATTGTCGACAATCAAGTCGCCCACCATCAGGCACAGGATCTCATAGCTGTCCTGCAGGAAGGAGACGCATTGCTGCGCCCTCTCCACCCGCTCATAGGAATGCAACACGCGCGCCGTGTCCGTCAACGCCTGCGTGACGTCATTCCACCCTTGCGTCATGGACAACTCGATGCCCGCGATGATCTGGTTCATGCACTCGTCGCACCACTGGGACTGCAGCGCGCCGCTTTCCGCACGAGACACCTGGCGCTGAAACCGGCCCAGCGCCGTGAGCAAGCGGTGGGTGGGGTCCCCCATCGAAGCGGGCGCCGGTTCACCAATAACGCCCTCGCCCACGTCTGCATCGTTGTCGAGCAGCGCACTGCGTTCTTCTGATGCGACCCCGCTCGATTCCCCGCCGTATTCGCTGCCAAACAGACGACGGCCTGCAAGCCAGCCACGATTTCGCTTTGCAAATCGCACCGTGAGTACTCCTCCGTGCGGTTTATTGTATCATAGGCGGCGTTGCGGGGCAATACATGTTGTGGTGCATAACGTCAAACACCTCAAGGGGTTGTTATGCGGGAAACAGGCCCGAAAGGCACTGTCCGCCTGCCCCTGGAATCCCAAGCGACAGATTGGCGTTTCTTCTTCATGGACCGAAACGGGCGCGGGCACCCATCAGCGAGGAGAATGAACTCATGCCAAGGCCGCCTGTCTTGCCGGCAATTGACTGGAGACTTGTGTTTGAATCGGGCGCGCCGTTTGACAAATGGATCGCCGCGGGCGAATCAGCGGAGAACCGGGCCACCATGCGGGAGCGGGAAGCAGCCCAGGTGCTTGAACCACACGCGGCGGCCCTGCTCGGCGCGCTCGCGCGGCCCGTGCATGTCGTGGCCATCGCGGAGGACTGGTGCGGCGACGTGGTGCGGCATGTTCCGGTGCTCGAACGCATGGCGCGCGCAACGGACCAATTGCGCGTGCACTACATTGCGCGCGGGCAACACAAGGAGGTCTTCGCTCGATTCCTGACCAACGGCGGCGAGGCGATCCCTAAATTCATCTTTCTGAATGACCGCTTTGTCGAGTGCGGCAATTGGGGGCCGATGCCCAACGCATGCCGCGAAGTGATCGCCCGCGGAAAAGCCTGCGGCGACGTCGCGACGGCGCGCAAGAAAGTCGGCGCACTCTACGAGGCCGATCCCGAGCGGCGCGTGGTGATGCGCGAACTGTTGCAGCTTATTGATACCGCATCCGCCAGCGCGCCTTGAGGCGGCCAGACGAATGCTCTTACTTGCCCTTCTGTTCGAGTAGCCGGTTCCGAACCGTCAGGTAACCTTCCATGTCGTCCAGCCGCAACAACACCAGCGCGGCGATGCCGAGTCCGTTCATGTTCGGCATGAGCGGGCGGGCGTTTGGCGACGGACGGCCCGTTCCCTCGAAACGCAGCGTGTGCGTGCCGGCCTTCAGGTCGTGGGTGTCGAGTGAAATCCAGCATGGGTCGTATTGACCCTGCACGAAGTCCCGCGCTCCGCCCAAGGGCTTTGCGTCGAGATAAGGCTGATAGACGCCGCACGGAATACCGTACAGAAAGACGCCGCTGATTTGATAGCGCCCGTCCTGTTCAATTTGAACGTCAAACTCGATCTTAGCGTCGGACACACTGGGCAGATAAGCCAGAAACGGGTCCATGGGCAGGACGAGGAACGGCGGGTCCGCGCGATAGGTCAAATCCGAGCCTTTGATGACGCGATATGGCGGGATGCGTTGCGCGGCGGGCGGCAGCGGTTCTTCGATGCGGGCCGGCGGGTACTGGTACCAGAACGCCACCGAACTGAGCCAGTCCGCGCGCTCCTCGAAATTGCCCAGTTCCAGTTCGGTGAGACTGGCGCGGTCGTTGAAAACGCTGCCGCGATGCTCGATCACGACGCGCAGCGATTCCTGGAACGGAACGGGGTCGAGAATGTGCCAACGGTACGCGGTGACGCGGTCACCCGTGAGCACACCTTCGTAAATCGGCACGCCGAAATAGGGGGCGCAGAATTCGCGAAAGCCCCATGCGTCATTGAAATAGTCTTCCGTGCCCGTGCCGCGCAGTTGCGGCGTGTCCGCTCCATCGATGTAGAAGAAGTCGTCGCCCTCGCCGAACCAGCCTGATTCCATCTGCTGGACCGAATAGACCGTCCCGGCGTAATGGCCGCGGCCCGTCGTTTCCAGCAGGGTGTAATTGCCGGGTTGTGCCGGGAATTCCTGGCGATAGCGCGCGTGGAAATAGGCCGTGTCTTCGGGCAGGCTGTCGAGCTTTTGCCAATCCACATAATAATAGAACGAATCCACTTCCTGCGTCTCGGAATCATTGGTGACGGCGATCTTGATGGAATCGTGGAAGGGCATCCGCCAGTAACAGGACCGGCTGCGTCCGTAGGAAGTCACCGTAACCGGCGCGGAATTCAGGTTGCGCCACGCGGCGTGCCCGATGCCGAAAAAATCGCCCAGCGGCGTCTGCACGCTCGGCTGTTCGCTTCCATCGTAGTAAACGCGCAGCGACAGCGAGCGGCCGTGGAAGATGTCGTAGCTCGCAATGGTGTGCCAGATATGCGTGACCATGCCGGGGCCTTTTTCGTCCAGGAGCACGAGCGTTTCGCCCGCGCCGATGCCGCGCGCGTCCCCGTTGCGCGTGACATCCTCATGCGAACTGCTCGACCGCCGCGCTTCGAACTGTTGCTGGCGCGTTAGCGCATCGAGCGCGCTTGCATCCGGACTCGCAGCGGCAATCCCGCTGACGCCCGCCGCCACCAAGAACAGAATGATGAGACGATAGCTACGCATGTTCAGACTCCCCGCATTGCCTCGCGACTGCTTGCCATATATCCCGGCGGCCCGGGGGTCCGCGCCGCGTCAAATCAGCTTTTCGAGTTCCTCCACGCATTCGCGGAAGTGCGTCATGGCCGCGGCGACGGCATCGGGTTTTTCGAGGTCGACGCCCGCGGCGCGCAACTGGTCGAGCGGATAGGCCGAGCCGCCGCTCGCCAGAAATTCGAGATAGCGGTCGCGTTCCCGCGCGCCGCCGTGCAGCACGGCGCGGGACAGCGCGATGGCGGCGGACAGGCCGGTGGCGTACTTGTATACGTAGAATCCGCTGTAGAAATGGGGAATGCGCAACCCCTCCAATTCCAGCGCGGGATCGAGCGCGAAATCAGGGCCGAAATACGCCCGCAATAGCTTGCCATATTCCTCGCGCAGGCGCTCGACGGTCAGCGGCTCGCCGGCCTCGGCGGCAGCGTGCAGTATCTTCTCATATTCCGCGAACATGGTCTGGCGCACAATGGTGCCGCGCAACTCGTCGATCTCGCGGCTGACCAGCCGCGCACGCATCTTCCGGTCCCGCGCCTTTTCAAGAAGATGATGACTGAGCAATTGCTCATTGAAGGTCGAGGCAACTTCGGCGACGAAGATGCTGTAATGCGAATCCTGATACGGCTGCCGTTTCCGGCTGTAGTACGAGTGCATCGAGTGCCCCGCTTCGTGCGCGAGCGTGAACATGCTGTCCAGCACGTCTTCCTTGTAGTTCATCATGATGTACGGTGGTGAATCGTAGGTCCCGTACGAGAACGCACCGCTGCGCTTGTTGCGGTTCTCGTAGCGGTCTACCCAGCGCCCCGTCAACAGACCTTCTCGGAGCGTCTTGAGATAGTCCGGCCCGAGCGGCCCGAGTGCGGCGCAGATATGGTCCACCGCGACTGCGTACGAAATGCGCGTCTTGCCCGCCCTTACGAGCGGCGCGTAGGTGTCGTACATGTGTATGTCCGGCAGCCGGAACACGCGGCGGCGCAGTTCGAGATAGCGGTACAACGTCTCGAGGTTCGCGCGCACCGCCGCAATCAGGCTCTCATACACGGCAGCAGGCACCTTGTCGTCGAAGAGCGCGGCCTCCAGCGCGGAGGGATAGTTCCGCACGCGCGCGTGGTAGACGTCCTGCAATACCGAACCGCTCAAGGTTGCCGCGAGCGTGTTCTTGTGCGCGTCATACTGGGCGTAGAACAGGTCAAACGCCCTCTTGCGGACCGGCCGTTTCGGCGATTCGAGCAGGCTGCGGAATGTCCCCTGCGTCAGCTCCACGCGCACGCCCTTTTCGTTCGTTACGAAGCCGAACTTGAGGTCCGCGTCGTTCAGCTGGCCAAAGACCTTGCCGGGCGTGCCCGCCACTTCGCCCTGCATAGCCAGTACGCGCTCTTCCTTCTCCGAAAGAATGTGCGGCCGGTAGCGCAGCAGTCTCTCCAACTGGAACCGGAAAGGTTTCAGTACGGGGCTCTTGAGAAACACCTCCATCTTCTTCTTCGGGATGGCCCGGATTTCCGGCGCGATGAAGCTGGCCGCCTCCCCCGCTTTCGTGGCCAGGTACGTGTACCGCGCGAGCATGCCCTGATACCGGTCGACGGTAACGTCCTCGGTCGACTTCAGGTACGCGTAGACGCCAAGGTTCTCCGCAAGCCGGTTAAACGCCACTTCGAATTCGCAGCAATCGCGCAGCATCTTCGCCGAGCGGCCCAGTCTGCCGCGGAACTTTGCGAACGCGGGCACCATATCCGCGAGCCGTTCATAACCCTTTCCCCATGCCGCGTCCGACCGGAAAAGCCTCGTCAGGTCCCACGTGTCCTCCAGGTGCAACTCTTTGCGCTCGGGAATGCGTTTCGTCTTGGCCATGCAGCGGGTATCCTTCCGTTGTTGCGGGAGAATTGTAACGAACGCGCGCCATTCATGCACGCGGCGCGTTACGCGCCGCGAATACTATGCCCGCGCGCGGAGCAGGTCCACGAACGGGCCGTAGACGGCCTCGGGGCTGTACCGGGCCTTTGCGAAAGCGCGTGCGCGCGCTTCGAGTTCGCGCCGCGCTGCCGAATCCGTCAACATGCGGATAAGCGGCGCAGCCATGCCATTCGCCGTTTCGGCGCAGAGCACCGGCAATTCCTCCGGCGCGCCAAGACCCTGCAGGCCCGCCGGGGTGCAGACGAGACAGCGGCCGTGCGTCAGCGCCTCGACGGATTTGATCTTCAACCCCGTGCCGTAGGGTACGGGATTGATCACCGCGGCCGCGCGCGCATACAGCGGCGCAATATCCGCGACGACACCTTCGACGCGCACGCCTCGCGTCCCTCGCGGCACGGCCTCGCCCACCCGCCCGGCGACCACCAGCCTCGCATCGGGAACCGCCTCGATCACATGCGGCCACGCTTGCTCCAGGAAGGCGAGCAGGCCGCGCACGTTGGGGTCGTACAGATTGCCCACGCATAATACCTCGCGCGACGCGTCCGGGCTTGGCGCGTATTCCGGCATGGCCTGCGCGTGCTGCACGAGCAACACGGAGACCCCGGGACACATCGCCCGCAGTTCGTCCGCTTCTTCTGCCTGAATGGCAAGAAGGAGGTCCGCGCGCCGCAGTTCGCGCGCTTCCTCCTCGCGCCCACATGCGATATGCGACAGGTCGCCGCCCGCCGCACGCGCCACCGCCGAGCGCTTGTGCTGCACGTCGATCGTGTCGAGCACGCGCAAAACCCCCGGCGGCGCGTGGTCCAAGGCGCGCGCCAATCCGGCGTATACGGCGATCACGGCCAATGGCGGCTCGGCATACGCCGCCTGTCCCGTCAGGAGTTCGAGGCTGGGCCGCCGGTTCTCTTCAAGCCATGTCGCGAGACGCGACCCGGGCGGCGCCACGCCGGACCAGAGCCGGCGCGACGCAGCGTCGCGCAGACGCTCCATGCGGCGGCGGACGCGCGTGCGAAGGGAGACCGCGGCCATGCCGTTGTCTGCCACGCCTTGCGGCGGCTGCCAGAGCCGGTCCACGCGCCGCGCGATCGCGGCGTCGTACTCGCCGTGATTGCCCGTAATGAGGTCAACGCGCAAACCTCGGCTGCGCAGGAAATCGATCAGCGCCCACACGCGCGCCGCGCCGCCGCCCCGGACCGGCATCAGCCCGCCAGGATGCACAATCAGCACCGTGGGGGAACCCGCGGCGCTCATGATTGACGCTCCCGCGCTTCTTCGATCAACGCGAAGGTCATCTCGATCATGGCGGCTTCCGTGAAGGCCTGCACCCGTTCGCGCGCAGCCGCGGCCATCTCCTGCATGGCCCCGGGGCGGCGCAACGCGTCGATTACGGCGTCGCGCAGGCTCGCGATGTCGTCCACGGCGCACAGCAGGCCGTGCCGTTCGTGCTCGATGATCTCGGGAATGCCGCTGGCGCGCGTCGCGACAATCGGCAGGCCTGCGGCCATCGACTCCAGCAGCGAAAACGGCTGGCCCTCATGGCGCGAGGGATGCACAAAGAGATCACAAGCGGCGAGCAGGTCCGGGATGTCGCCGCGCACGCCCAGGAAGCGCACATACTCCTCGACGCGATAGGCCGCGGCCATTTCCCGGAGCCGCTTCTCCCACGGGCCATCTCCGGCCCAGATGAAGCGCACATCCGGGAACGTCGCGGCAATATGCGCAACCGCGGGAATCAGCACATCGTAACCTTTCTGCCCCGCAAGACGGCCCACGGTCAGCAGCAGTCGCGTTTCCGCCGGAAAGCCGAGTTCCTCGCGCACGCGCTGGCGCGCCTTCGCGCGCTCGGCTTCCGCGTGCTTGAAACGATCCAGGTTCACGCCGTTCGGCACGACATGAATGCCCGACGCCCCGACGCCGAACAGCCGGCACAAAAGGTCGCGGTTGTGCTCCGATACGGCGACGCAGCGCAGCCTGCGGCGCAGTAGCATCCGGTACAGACTCCGCCGCAACGGGCCGTAAACGATGTCGTCGCGGACCAGTTGGTAGACGGCCACCACGGGTGTTTTCGTGACCGCGCAGGCGAGCAGCGGCCCGAAACCGAACTGCGCGCCGGGCAGTTCGAGCAGGACCGCGCCAGGCTTGAAGCGCCGCAGATAGCGCAGCGTGCGTGTGATGCGCTTGCGCGGTTTTGCTTGGCCGCGCTTGTTGCCCAGTTCGCAGATTTCAAGCGGGTGATAGTGCGCGCCGAGCGAGCGGAAATCACGCACGAGCGAATCGGTTGTGTGCCGGTAAGGGAAGCCCGCGGTCACCTCCCAACCCCGTGCGCGCGCAGCACGGGCAATGGTAAGCGTGTAGTCCTCCGCGCCGCCTCGGACCGGCGACGGAAATGCAATCAGCAGGCGCTTTGCGTCAGCCGGAGCCGCGGGGGAAGAGATTCCCGGGCGTGGTTCGGTAGCATGAGCAAGATGCCTGTCCTCCTCCCGGCACGGAACTCCCGCCGGTGCAAGAGTCTGAGCCGTGTCCTCACGGAAGAGCCCGATGCCCTCGAACGGCCGCGACGGCTCGAGCGGACGGTCCGCGGGCCGGCGCGGCCCGGGCATGGCCAGCGCACGGTCCAGCACTTCCGAAAAACGCGCGACGTAACTCTCCATGGAATAAAGACGCGCGGTCTCGTGCGCGGCGCGGCCCATCACCGCGATGCGTTCCGGCTGCTGCGCCAGCGCGGCAATCACGTCGGCCATGACGTCCATCTCACCGATGGGCACGAGCATCCCGTTCGCGTTCTCCTCGATGACGCCCGCGACACCGCTTTCCGTGCGCGTGATGACCGGGACCGTGCCGCAAGCCATGGATTCAAGCATGCTGTTGCTCGTGCCCTCGAAATCGGAGGTCTGAATGAAGATGTCGTGTTCCGCCCAGACCCGCGGCATCGCCTCGGGCGGAACGCGGTCGAGCAGGCGCACGCGCCCGCCGTGCGGGACCTGCTCCAGCGCCGTTCGCAGTTCCGCAAGCTGCCTGCCCGCGCCGATGATGTCGAAAACGAAATCAACGCGCCGTTCCAGGAGTTTTTCGGCGAGAGGCACAAAATCCATCACGCGTTTCTGCTGCTGCACGATGCGGCCGCCGTACACGAGGCGGATGGGGCGCGCGGACCACACGCGCTCGAGGCGTTCCGGGACCCACACGCCCGTGGGCAGCACCGTGATGTCGCCCGCACGGTGCGGCAGCCGCTCACCGAGGCGCCGGCCGCACTCGGGGCTCACCGCGACGAACTGCGCAATGACGGGGTCAAACCACGCCAGGGGCGCATAGTATTCTTCCTCGCTATCGGCGCGGCAGAAGCCGATGGTCCGCAATTCCGCGCCGGTTTCCGCGAGTTCAGCGGCGATCGGGAAGATATCCCAGACGAAATTCGGCACGACGACAGCCGGGGCGCGGTCCGCGCATACCGCGCGCACCGCGGCGTCCGAAGGCGCGGCGACGTCAAAGCGCCCGATGTTGTTGCCGGTGACGCGGCAGTTCACAAGCAGGATTTCGTAACGGGGATGCACGGCAAAGGCATCGCGCAAACGGAACCCCCACGAGACGACGCCCGACGCGAAATCGCCGAGGGCAATCAATACGGGGATGCGCCGTTGCGCGTTCATCGCGTCACGCCGGGAACAGCGCTGCGTAATCGCATCGCTCGAAGACGTCGAGAGCGGTGTGGGCGCTCGCATTGTAAACACGGCGGCCCGCGCGCACGAACGTGTCGCGGGCGAGGGCGTAGGCCTGTTCCTGGCGCTCGACGTCCGGCACCCCGATCTGGTCGCCGACTTTGTAGTACTGGTGGCTGAAATGCAGGCCGCGGATCAGGTCGATGTTCTCTTCCGTGATCGTGATCTTGCCCGGCGGGAAGCGCTTCGGCAGATCGCCGTAGTCGTGGTCGAGCCCGATGACGTAGACCGGGTCGCAGCCGAGATGATAGGCGAGTTGCAGCATGATGTGCGTAACCGTCGAGCCGAGATGCACGATCCCGGCGAAATCGGTCGAGAACTGAGGATATAGTTCGGTCCAGTAATACTTGCCGCCGCGATAACGGGGCGCGTGGAAGAAGATCGTGTCCTGATCGGCGCGGAAGCAGTAGGCGTTGTAGATTGCGGCGAGCTTTTTCGGCCCTTTTACCGCCGCGATGTCCTTGCGGCGCAGCTCGATCTGCTCGATGTCCTCGAAGACGAGATACGTGGTCGTAAATCCCCACTCTGGGTAGAGCTGATAAATGCCGTTGCAGCCGATGGTGATTTCCTTGCGCAATTTCGAGAGGTCCAGCTGCTTGAGGCTCGGACCGTTCGCCAGCACGAAACAGCGCTTGCCCTTGTACCGGTCGCGCATGACGGCCAGCCGCTGCTGATAGCCTGGGACCATCGCCAGTTTGGGCCGCCAGCCGCCCCATGTGACGCCGATGCGGTCATAGAACCGGCGGCGCGCCCTGAGCAGGCGCCAATAGCCTACCGGCTTTTCCCACCAGGGGATTTGTGGAGTCCAGGCAATCATCCAGCGCGTATCACCACGATCGTCTCACGCCCCGCAATCTCCTGAAGATAATGCCACACGGTCCCGCGGCCGGACAAGACCGCTTGGGACTGCGAGAGCTTGCTCTCGTCTTCACCGCGCGCGGCTTGCCGCACGCCCGTCTTCTTCCGGGCGGCAAGCTGCCCGGAACAGGAGCGGGAGCAAGCTCCCCCGCTCCAAAGGGACATCATTTCCGCGTGGGCCCGCCCATCACGGGTTCCGCGGATGTGCCGTTGCCGGTCAAGTGCGATACGTGCAGGTCCGCAACGTCGTCGCAGACAAATGCCGGCCGCGCGTCGGGCGTCATGGTGGTCACCGCAATATCGTTGAATGCCAAGCCGCGCGCGTGGCGGCAGTAGAAACCGTAGGCAGGCAGCACCCCGAACATCTTGTATTCGGGATATTCCGCTTCCTGTTTGGGCGGCACGCGCGCGGCGTCTTCCGCCGTGCCGCCACCCGCGAAATCGAGGCGCACGTCGCTGATGCTGACGTTCTCGACGGGATGGCCCGGCAGACCCGCGATGGCGCAGCCGGTCTGGTCCGCGCCGGTCGCGCGGATGTGGCTGATGCTCACGTTGCGCAGCGCGCCGACGCCGGGTTTCTCGCCGCCGTCGATGAAGGGCCGCGCCCGGTTGCCGAGCCGGATGAAAATGGGGCAGCCGACGTTCTGCATGGCGAGATTGGACACGACCACGCCGT
The DNA here is from genome assembly GCA_018005585.1 of Candidatus Hydrogenedentota bacterium. Taxonomy (NCBI): domain Bacteria; kingdom Pseudomonadati; phylum Candidatus Hydrogenedentota; species Candidatus Hydrogenedentota bacterium. Next base: position 56,635 of record JAGMZX010000008.1, read on the forward strand.
CCATGACGCCGCCGTCCACGATCTCGAGGGCCAAGCCCGAGAGGCGCGTGTCGTATATCGCGCAATTGCTAATCGCGATGTTCTGGAAGCCGCCGTTGGATTCCGTGCCCATCTTGAGCGCGTTGCAGGCCGTGCTCAGCACGCAGTTCGTCACCACGACATTGCGGCAGGGCTGCGCGGACGTGCTCTTCAGCACGATCGCGTCGTCGCCGCTGCTGATGTCGCAGTTGCTGATGACCACGTTCGCGCTGCTGTCGATGTCGAGACCGTCGTTGTTCTTGTTGCAGCGGCTGCGGATGACCACGCCGGAGACGCGCACGCCCTCGCAGGCCAGGAAGTGCACGGTCCACATGGCGCCGTCGCGCAGTCCAACGTCTTCGAGCGCCACGTCGCGGCAGGAGACAAACCGCAGCATGTAGGGCCGTTTCTTGTACTCGCCGGAAAACGCCGCGCCCTGCCCGTCGATCACGCCCCCGCCTGTGACGGCCACGCCTTCCTGATCCTCCGCGAAAAGCAGCGCGCGGTCCGTGTACCGGTCCGTGTAGGAGCGGTAGGCCACCGTGCGCGCGGGGTAGTCGTCGAGATTCGTGCTGCCAAGCAGCGTTACGCCGCTTTCGAGATGCAGCGTCACGCCGCTTTTCAAGAAGACCGTGCCGGTGAGGTAGCGCCCCGGCGGCACGCGCACCACGCCGCCACCCGCCGCCGCGCAGGCGTCGATTGCGGCCTGAATGGCGGGTGTATCGAGCGTCGCGCCGTCCGCGACGGCCCCGAAGGCGCGGACATCGTAGCCGCACGGCCCCGTTTCCGCCGCAAAGGCCGGCGACACCGCCAGACAAAGGCAGATACCGAGTTTCAGCATCATTTTGTTGTGCATCGTCATGCCCTTTCCCGCTTTGCGGCCTACCATTCCAGTCTTTTCCGGCGCATGTCAAGCGTAGTTCGCGCGCTATGCCGCCGCCAAGGGGCGTCGCTTTCGCCGGAGATGGCCCTGCGCATCGAGAAGGCGTTCGGGCCGAAGATGGACACACTGCTGCGCATGCAGACGGCCTACGATACCGCGAAGGCGCGCCACCGCGCGGATGAAATCAAGGTGAAGCGGTATATACCGGCCTCTGCCCGCGTTCGTGCGCATTCCGCGCGTTAGGCGGCAAGACGCCGCGCGCGGCCTTCTGTTCTTTCCCAGTGCAATGCACCTGCATAGGGGGATGGGTGTGAGGGGAGAACAGAAAGGGAACTGTGGATGGCACGTTGGTGGCCGATGCCCTTCTGGCGCGAAAAACGGGGTTTGGGCCGGCGCGCCGGCGAAGGCAAGGGCCGGGGCTTGCGCCCCGTGCCGCTGCCGCCCGCGGGCGTGTTCAAGACGGCGTCGGTGCCGGAGGACGTGAGCCGGTTCGGCGTGCACTGGGACCATTTCGTGCCGCTGCCGAACGAGACGCCTTTCGAGATGCTGCAGGTCTACCGCTTCCTGCGCGACGCGATACCGGACATCTCGGACGCGGTATGGACGTGGAAGCGGCTGTGCCAGACGGGCTACGAGGTCGAAATCGCTGATGCAAGTTCGGACACGGCCCGGCGGCGCGCCCAGCGGCTGATCGACGACCTGAACCACCGTGTCAACAGCGGCGATCGCGGCATGGACGGCCTGCTCGATGTCTTCTACACGTCCCTGTTCACATACGGGGCGGCGGCGCTCGAGATCGTATTGTCGCAGGGCCGCGAATCCATCTGGGACGTGGTCCCGGTGGACGTCTGGACGGTCCGGTTCAAACGCGAAGAGGGCGCGCTCGAGGCGTATCAGGTCTGGAACGGCGCGGAAATCCCGCTGCCGACGGAGCGGTTCATTTACGTCGGCATGGACCGCGACGGCACCAACCCGTACGGGCGCTCGATGCTGCGCTCAATCCCGTTCGTGGTAAAGATTCAGCAGCGCCTGCTCGAGGACATGGCGAAGGCGACGCACAACGCGGGCTGGGCCAAGCTGCACGTGCAGTACGCGCCGGACGAACGGCAGCGCGGGGAAAGCCCCGAGGCGTACCAGGCGCGCATCGGCGCGAACTTCAAGGATCTGCGCGACAGGCTCAGCGGGCTTGAAGTGGACCAGAACCTCGTCACGTACGACAACGTGAAGATTTCGGTGGTCCGCGCCGATCAGCACGCGCAGGTCTTCTACGACAATCACAAGGCGGTCGAAGAACAGGTGATCACGGGCATGCATCTGATGCCAATCCTGCTGGGGCGCAACTACGGCACGACCGAAACCTACGGCACGGCGCAATTCGAGATCATCACGCGGCAGGTCGAAGGCATCAACCGCAGCGTCAAGCGCATCCTCGAACGGCTCTACAACTTCGAACTGGCGCTGATGTGGGGCGAGGCGCGCGCGAAGGTGCACATGCGACAGAACCGCACCGTGGACGTGCTCAAAGAAGCACAGGCGCGCAGCCGCGACATTGCCAATGCGCTGACGCTGTTGGACCGCGGCTTGGTCGGGCGCGACCAGGCCGCCGCGCTGCTGCGCCTTCCCGAATCCCGCTGAATCCCGCCACATCATCGGAGGCATCCGCATGGAACTGGAACCCTTTGTCTTTCGGCGCGACGGCGCGCTGCTCGGCATGCGCGCGGAGGAATCCGGCGCGAACGCTGAGGCACAGAAGCTGCTCGACACGGTGAACCGCTACACGCTGCGCCCGCTCGCGCGCGAGGAATTCGCCGTTTTCACCCTCGACCTCTGTCATAACCAGATCGACCGGCATTTCAGCCGGTTCCCCGACGAGGAACTCGACAAGATCGACCGGCTGACGCCGGGCCGCCCGTTGATGGAGCGCCACGACCTGCGCGGGTCGCTGCCGCGCGGCACGTTCTTCCGCTCGCAGTTGCACCGCGACGGCGAGCGCCTTTCCGTGCGGCCCGACGTGTACGTCCTGCGCACGGGGGACAATCGCGACTTCATTCTCAACATCGAGGGCGGCGTCTATCGCGAGACGTCGATCGGCTTTTCCTTCCGCACACCCGAGTGCTCGGTTTGTGGGCGCGACCTGCGCGCCTGCGACCACGTGCCCGGCCGCACCTATAGCGGCAAGCTCTGCCACTTCATCATGCGCGACGTGCTGGAAGTGATCGAGGGTTCAGTTGTTGCGTCAGGTTCGCAGGGCACGCGATTCGTGCCGAGCGAGGCGCGATGCGTGCCCGCCCCGGACGCGCTCGCGATTGCGCGCGACCTGTGGCACGCGCCCATCGAATTGCAGCCGCGCCGGTTCTGGGCCGCCGAATGACCTGGTCCCACCAACGCGAGGAAACAAGATGTTCTGGAAACTGGATTGTGAGCAGGCCGCGCCTGCGCGAGAGACGGACGCGGAACGGTTTGCCGGGCGTTTCGTACTGCACCGGCATCACGATGCGGAGGGTCCCCACCTCGATTTGCGCCTTGAACAGGACGGTTATCTTGTCGGCTGGCGCATCGAGAGCACGAAGCTCGAAGGCGGACTCTGGGCGCGCGAGAAGGGGCCGCACCCGGTGGCATGGCTCGAACAGAACGGCGACGCCATGCGCGAGGACGCCGGGCTGTACGCCTGGCTGGAACGCGACGCGGCCAGCGGTACGCTCATCCTTCGCGGGGCGCAAGGGGACCGCGTGCTGCGTGTGCGCCGCGTATCCAGGTTACCCACGGCGGCAATGCGCGGCGTGTGCGAGGCGCTGCGGGAATGCGCCGCGCCTGCGGACCATGCGGGCAGGCTCGTGCGCGACGGCGTTGCGGCGCGGCGGCGGGCCATTGCGCGGCTCTGCGGCTTGGGCCGCGAACTGGACGGCAGCGCGTTCGACGAGACGGTCTGGCGGCGCACGCTCGAATCGTGCAGCCTCGATGAAATCTACGCGCATCTGCGGGCCTTCGAGGTGCGTTTCGACACGAAATATCCGCCGCAGCCCGTGTCGCGGCCCGTGCCGCTCGCGGATGCGCCGCCGTGCGGCGGACGCAACCGCGCTCTGGAAATCGTGCAGAACGGATAAGCCGTACTGGGGGACACAAACGCGCTCCCCGCGGGAGCCAAAACCCAAACAAGACAGACAGGAGGAAGCATCATGGCATTTGGCGATATCGGCGGCGTTGTCACCGAGTTGATCCTCACGTGCGCGACGCCCGCGTCTGGCAGCGTGGCGATCGGCAAGGGCGACGCCGTAAAACTGACCGGCAATTACACCGTAACCAACGCGACCAGCGCGGAAGACGCCGTCTTCGGCCAGGCGCTCGCCGACGCCGCGGAAAACAGCGTGGCCATCCCGGTGAAGGTTCGCGGCGTCTGCGAATTCCAATACACGGGCTCGGCCCCGGCCGTGGACGGCGCGGCGGGCATCACGGCCTCCGATACCGCGGGCAAGGTCAAGACTCCGGCATCGGGCAACGGCAAAGGAATCAACGTCAAAGTCGACACGGCCGCCACGACGGTCTACGTGTTGCTGTAGGAGGCGCGCATCACCATGAACTACCACGACGGTTTAATCCGCGACCGCGTCGCGTTTCTCGGCCAGCCCGCGGAGAAGCTGCACGCGGTCCGCGGCCAGCAGTTGTACGAAACGCTGCAATCCCTCGGATTGACCCACCGGCACTACTTCCAGGCGCTAGGCACGAACGTGCAGGACTACTGCGCCCGGGAGTTCGGCATCGACGTGGGCCGGATCACGGTCGAGCGATTCTTCCAGTCAGACCCGAACGCGAAATGGCTGTTCCCGGACATCGTGCGCGAGGCCGTGCTTGACGGACTCCGGCGCAAGCCGCTGTATCCTGAGTTGATCGTGCGCGACGAGGCGGTCAACGGCACCGCCTACGACCTGCCCTACGTCACCGAGAACGAGGCGGAGGAGGAACTGCGCACGGTGGCGGAGGGCGCGGCAATCCCCGAGTCCGAGATCGCCTACGGCGACCGCATCGTGCGCCTGGACAAGCTGGGCCGCGGCGTGGTCGCGTCGTATGAGGTCGTGCGCCGCATGTCCGTCGACATGCTCCGTGTGCACCTGCGGCGCATCGGCGAGCGGCTGGGGCGCACGCTTGATGCCCGGCTCGCGATGGTGCTGGTCGAGGGGGACGCGTCCGGCCCGGGCACCGCGCCGCTGGTCCTCAACACGGCGACGGGCAACACGTGGGCCTACGCGGACCTCGTGACCGGTTTTCTGACGTTGACCGCGGGCCACTACTTCACGCCCACGCACATGCTGGCCGACCCCGAGACCTGCGAGGCGATCCTGAACCTCGCCGAGATCAAGGACAGCCAGTGGTTCGACTTCGCGAAGACGGGCAACCTGCCCACGCCGCTCGGCGTGAAGCTCGCACCCATGGCTGGCCACCCCGAGAAGAAACTGACCATCCTCGACGCGGGCTATGCCGTTCAGAAGCTCACCGAGCAGGACCTCCTCGTCGAAAGCGACAAGCTCATCAACCAGCAGTGGGACCGCACGTACCTGACCGTGGTCACGGACTTCGCGATCCTCTATGACAAGGCGCGCGTCGTCCTGAACAGCGACTGGACCCCGTAACCGAACCTTGTCCGACCCCACCCGCACATGCCGGCGCGGGGAGACTGCTCCCTTCTCCCCGCGCCGGCCATAAGGAACCTGCATCATGGCTACCTTCGCTACCGAAGACGACGTCCGCGAACGTCTCCAGGCCCATGACACCGAGACGATTCCGTCCGGTCTTGTTACAGCCATGCTCGAGGACGCGCACGAGGAAGTGCTGCGCCGGTTCGATCTTGCGTACGAAGAAACGCCCCTCCCCGCGGGACTCGTCGCGGGCGAAGCGCTGCTGGCGGGCGCGCGCCTCCTGCAAGCGCTGGCCTCGGCCGACGCCATCGAGCAGCAGCACCTCAGCATCGGTGGACAGCGTTTCGAGGCGGGCAGCCGGTTCGCGGCGCTCCTGGCCATGGCGGACCAGGCAGAGGCGCGGGCCTGGGAGATGCTCGAGCCCTATCTCCTGTCCACGCTCGCGCAACGGGAGCTGGACGTCTCGGACAGCACGCCCGTGCTCGGCGGGGAGTGAAGCCCGTGGCGATTACCTTGGGCAATTACGTCTTTGACGAGACGCGCACGGCCATCGCGGAGAAATACGCGGAAGTCGGCGGCCGCGACGCCCGCCAGGTCCGGCTGTCGGGCGCGATACTCGGCAAGCGCACCCTGGCCGAACTCGAAGCTGCGCTCGACGCCGTGCTGGCCGCCGCTTCGGCGGACACCGCGGACACGCCGCTCGTCCTGCGCGAAGGCCGCCGGTTACTGGTGCGGCGCACCGGCTTCACGCGCGAGGTGAGCCGCAAACCGCTCGTCGGCGCATTCACCGTGCAGCTCGAAGCGCCGTCCTCCTTCGAAGAAGCCGTCGACGAAACCGAAGTGAACTGGAACATCTCAGCCTCAGGCGTAACGCGGACGCTCACGGCTGGCGGCAATGCGCCCGCGCCGCTGCGCATCACCCTCGCCGCTTCCGGCAGCGTCATTGCGCCCCGGTTCAGCGACGGGGTGCGCGCCATTGCATATTCCGGCGCCGTTGCGAGCGGCGAGGCACTCGTTTTCGACGGCGCCGCGGGCCGCGTCACGCTCGAAGGCGAGGACGTCACGCCCTACACGGACGGCGTGTTTCCGCGGGTCTCGCCCGCAAGCACGATGCTCACATACACGGACGATCCGGACAGCACGCACGTGTGCGCCGTCACGATCGCGTACCGGGACCGTTGGTGGTAATCATGGAATACCGCATCGAAGTCTACGATACCTGGGGCCGCCGCGTCGGCGCATTCGACGACGTGCCATTGCTCGAAGCCACACGCACCGCGCCGGATGAGCCCGACGCCGTGCGCGGCCTGCTGCCCGCGGAGGCCGCGGCGTTGGGCACGGCGTTCCGCGTCCGCGTGTTGGTCGAGGGCGCGCTGTTCTGCGAGGCGCCGGTAGCCGGCATCGGCCCGCAATGGGGCGATACACGCAAGTTGATCCTGGATCGCTATGTGCCATTCCACACGGTGCTTGAAGTTGGCGCGGAACAGCCGCCGGACGTGATTAACAGGCCTGTATCGCAGGCGCATACCAACCAGGAAATCAGCGCCATTGTCAAGAGCGTCATCAATGGCGCGCTCGGGCCCGTGCACTATACGGTCGCGCATGCGGCATACCCGGATGGCGCACAGCGGGAATACGCGAAGTTTCTTGCGCGCAAGTCGCTCGACAACGAACTCGAGGTCGGCGGCATCGCGGCTGGTCAGTGGGCCGGCGCGCCGCGCCTCGACGCAAGCAACGCCTACGCCAAGGACGGCGACACCATTGCCGGGCTGGCCGTGGACGGCGCGGCATGGCCGGACCTGCGCCTGATGATGGTGGACGCGGAGGAAACGAGCCGGAACAGTCACGCCGTCAAGCGCCATCCCGAAACGGCGGCGTGGACCGATGCGCGGTATGACGCGAGTGGCTACAAGCGCGCCGCCGACGCGGCCCGGGCGTTCCTGCAAGACCTGCTCGGTCAGAAAGGCATCGATTACGTCGAGTTGAATCCGCATAAAGACGCCTCCGGCGCGTACGACGACCGGATCGACGCATATGGGCGCTATATCGGCCTCGTCTTCGGCGGAGGCGAGTGTCTCAACGCCGCGCTTGTCGAAACAGGCCACGCCGACGTCTACCTCTACGAGGAAGGCCGCTACCACGTGCCGGAAATGGCCCTGAAGGAGTTCTATTCCTATCGGGGCGCCCACGGAGACTCGGTACAACATACGGGCGCCTCCCTGGCAGAATTCGACGCTTCAGGCGGCGTGCTTGAAGTGCTCGCCGCGCTTGCCTACGCCGCGCACGGCCATGTCTTCACGGTAAATGCGGACAAGGCCGTTGCATTCGGACCGGTTGAAGCGCCGGACCACGTGTTCTTCTACGATCCGCTGCGGATGAGCGTGCGTTTTGGCGCGGATGCCCGCGACCTCGCAAATTACATCGCGTTACGGGGCAATCCGTTCACGGGCGCGCTCAACAAGACATACAGCCGCGCGTCGAGCATTGACGCCTACGGAGTCGCGGCGCGCAAGTTCGACTACTTCAGCATTTCGCGCGTCGAAGACGCGGATCGCATCGCTGCGGGGCTGCTGGCCGATATCGCGTATCCCGAGCCGTCCGGGACCGTCACCTTCTTCGACGGGAACCACGAGGCGCGCGTCGGGGACCTCGTCGAACTACGCGGGGCGCCCGTGCGCCGCATCGAACCCGCACTCGACGACGAATGGGACGGACGTTACCCGGACAAGATCGTCGCGCGCGTGCGCCGTGTAAGCCACAAGTTCTCCGGTCGTCGGGCAAGCACGACGCTGCATCTCGGGTCGCCGCTGCGGTCCGTCGCGCGCCCGCTGAGTTTCATCGTGCGCAGTCAGCCCGCCGCGTCGACGTTGTTCGGATTCCGGCTCGACGATGCGCGCGTCGGATTGGACATGGGATTTCACCTGGACTGAGTCTTTGGGGAACGCGGCCGGGACGCCTGTTGTTGCATTGCCTTCACCCCTCCCCTCTGTCCCGGCCGCGTTTCCCCAGCTACACCGATTGGAGGACGCCATGGCGTTCAAAGGACCCGCCTACTTAAAGACGACCTGGAGTTTCGAGGAGCGTCCTGTCGCTTCCTCTAAACTGAACACTTGGGACGACCGCATCGAGGCCGCGCTCGAACTCGTGTGCCTGCTGCTGAGCCTCGCCTGGGGCGGCGGCAGCGGCGTGCTGCGCGGGGCCGCGACCGACGACCTCAAGACCGTCGCCAAGACCACGCCGGGATTCTCTGTCGAGGTCAAGCCCGGCTACGCGATCATCGATGCATTCCCGTTCAAGCTGGCCGCGACAACGGAGACCGTCGAAGTGACGCCGCCCGTCTCCCAGAACCGCATCGACCTCGTCGAGGCGAGCCTCGAATCGTGGAGCATCAAGACCAAACAAGGTGCGGAAGCCGCTTCGCCGAGCGCGCCCGCCCCTGACACCGGCTGCATTGCACTGGCGCACTTGTACCTGCGCCCGGGCATGACCGTTATCAAGAACTCCGACGACTCGACCAACGGCTACATCATCGACGCGCGTACGTTCCTGTGAGCCAGGCCCGCCGCGCAAAATAGAGGAGATTTTTGCCATGCAAATCGATACGCTCGCCGTGCCGGACGTGGCGCTAACGCTGGCCGCAGCCGGCCTCGGCGCGGCCTGGGCATTCTTCAAGGGCACCGCGTGGTTCGAGCGCCTGCAGCGGCGCCGTTTCGCCAAGGTGCTTCACGTGCTCGAAGCCGCCGTCGACGAGACCTACCGCGTTTACGTCGAAACGATCAAGGCCGCGCGAGCCGATGGCCGGCTCACGCCGGAAGAACGCCGCCACGCACGGGAACTCGCCCGCGAACGCGCCCTCGTTCTGGGCCGCGACCAAGGCATCGATGTCCTCGCCGAACTGGGCCGGGACTACCTCGACCTCTGGATCGCCCGGTCCGTGAAGCGGCTGAAGCGGCGCGCCAAGCCTTCGTAATTGTCTTCTTGGACCGCCGCGCCGGAACCGGTATAGTGTCTGCGCATGCATAGGGCCGGGGGCGCGACCGCCGCTCCCGGCGGGAGGTTCCGATGACATTCGCCACGCTTTTGGCATCGTGCATCCTGGGCATGGACGTGTCCGGCGCGGAAGACACGGCGGACTTCGCCCACGTGTCGCAGTGGGAAAGCTGGTTGCGCCATCCCGTCTACGGTGACGCGTCGTTCGACGGCTTTGAACACGCCGCGGGCAACCCGGTGCACCGCGGGGCCGCGCCCTACGAATGGCCTGTGAACGGTTTTCTCTTCGAAGACCCCGTCAGCGGCGACTGGTTCCTCTATGTGGGGCATTACTGCACGGGCTACGCGTTCAAAGAAGAAGCGCCCAGCAAATGCACCGTATTCCGGTCGCGCGATCACGGCGTTTCGTGGGAACACCAAGGCCCGGTCTTCGACCCCGAGCCGCACGTCTTCGAGGGTGAAACCTCGCCCGTCGACCATGCGCCGGACGTGTCCGTGCTATACGACGGCGGGCGCTATCACCTCTGTTTCGACTGGTGCACCGCGACCACCACGTGGGCGAACGCGGCCAATCCCCCGCCGGACGCGAACAGCGGCGCCGGCTACGCCTGGGCGGAGCGCCCGGAAGGACCGTTCCACATCACGGCACGGCCCTTGGCGACGACACGCGATCAGGAACCGCTGTTAGGCAAGTACCGGCGGCTCTACGCTTCGACGATCATCCGCCGCGCCCAGGACTGGCTCGTGCTGACGCTCACGGATTCGGGGCCGTACTTCGGCTGGGCGCTGTTGGGCATGACCGCCGCAGCGCCGGAAGGCCCCTACACGAAACCGCTGCTGCTGCTCCATCCCGAATCGCACCGCTACCATCCCCCACTACTCGAATTCTTCCCTGCCTTCGTGCATGAAGGGTTCATTTACGCCCCGGCGACGTCCGTCGCGATGAACCGCAACTATCAGGCGCTGTTCCGCGTGCCGGTCGAGGACGCGATGCGCCCGGAGGCATGGCAACTGCATCAGGCGGGTTCCGTATGGCACGCCGAGCCGGTCGAGAACGAGTTTCACGGCATTTGGGGTCAGACTTTCTCGGGCTTCGTCGCGCGCGACGGCATTTTCCACGTGATGTTCCCCTCCCGCGACGAAAACGGCAACGGGACTATCAATATCGCGGCGCGCCCCTGGGCGCAGCCGCTGCGCGAGCGCGGCTTCGTCGTGAGCGGGCATGAAAGCCCGAGCTTGGTCCTGTTGCGGCGCGCGGGACCCGCACGAAGCCTCGAGACCGCGCTCCAAGTTCGCGGCACGGCCGTAATCGTATGGAATGCGGCCATGCCCTTGGGCCCAAACCTCGCCCGTTCGAACGCGACGTTGCACCCGCTCATGACAACGCGCTTTCACGGCTTGGAACTGGGCCCCGGCGCCTGGACAATCGTGGAGTACAATGACCACGGCAAGCGCAGTGTTATCGCGGAGGGAACACGTGGGCCGGACCCGTCCGTGCATCTGAAAATAGCCTGGGAAGCAGACACGGCTCAGCTGGAAATCGACGGCGCGGCCGCGTGGTCCGGCGCGTTGGCCCAGGGGCCGGGCGCCTTTGGCATTTACGCAGGAAAACACAGTCACATCCGGGCCGATCAATTCCTGCTGACCGGCGTATCCGGCATGCCGCGCTTGACCTATTTGTACACCGAAGGACTGCTCGGCGCAGCCCAGTCTCTCGAACATTGGGAGGAAGTATCGGACGCGCGGTTCCGCTACGGCGCCGGCGCGGTCTCGAAGGCGGACACGGCGCGCGCCAAGTGGAACTTTGAGGGAACGGCTGTGACGCTGTATGCGCCGCGCGGGCCCGATTACGGCGCGGCGCAGCTATTCGTCGATGGCGCGCCCGCGGCGACGGTTGATTTCCGCGCCGGCGCACCCGCGGCATCGCAACCCCTGTTTGCGCGCGCGGACCTCGCCGAAGGCCGTCACACGCTGGTGCTCGAAGCGCGGCAAGGCCGGTTTCCCCTGGATTGCATCGAGGTGGAATAAGCGGGTTCCGCGGCGCATTTATGATGACGCGGCGTCCGCGGCGCAAACCGCCGCATCCCGTAAAGAAGAGGAGTCTTATGGCACAATCGGAAACCGGTCCCAAAAAACACTCGATCGTAAAAGCGTATAAGAACCTCGAATTCCTGAACTCGCCGGACGCCCGGCTGGTCCGCGTCATGTGCGAATTCACGGAACCCCAGGCGCGCCTGCGCCGCGCGCGCATCCGTGACACCATCGTGTTCTTCGGGTCGGCCCGGCTGCCCTCGGCTGAACAGGCGCGGGCGCGTCTCGATGCGCTGCGCAAGCAGCGTTCCAGGAACCGCTCCCTCGTAAGCAAGGCCGCCTGGGAAGCCGCGCTGCGCGACCGGGAACTCTCCCGCTATTACGAGGACGCGCGGGAACTCGCGGCGCGTATGACCCGCTGGTCCCTGTCGCTGCCTAAACGGGGCCGCCGCTTCGTCGTGTGTTCCGGCGGCGGACCGGGCATCATGGAGGCGGCAAACCGTGGCGCGCGCGAGGCCGGGGGACAGTCGCTGAGCCTCAATATCAGCCTGCCGTTCGAGCAAATCCCGAATCCGTACCAGACACCCGAGCTGGCCTTCGAATTCCACTACTTCTTCGTGCGGAAATTCTGGTTCGTCTACCTGGCAAAGGCGTTGGTCGCGTTTCCCGGCGGCTTCGGGACGCTCGACGAGTTGTTCGAGGTGCTCACCCTCGTCCAGACGCGCAAAACGCAAAAGGAAATGCCGGTTGTCGTCTATGGAAGGAAATTCTGGCGGTCGATCCTCAATTTCGACCTGCTGGCGAAGCGGGGCGTCATATCGCGCGATGACCTGAAGCTCTTCCGCTTCTGTGACACCGTGGACGAAGCAGCCGCGTATCTTCAGTCGGAATTGACGCGCCTGTATATGAGCTGACGCGGAATTTCGGGCGGTTCATCCCGGAAGCCCTGAAACGCGGCTTGGCGCGCGCACGGGCCGTTGCGTTATCGTATCTCATCCGGTTCCCTCTGGGAGCTGGACTGGCACAATGGTAGAAAATGCCGGGCGACTGACCCGGCCCATGTTCGTTTGAGTATTAGTTATGTCTCAAAGTTCCCTACTGTCTCGACGCGCATTTCTGGCCGCGACGCTCTTGCCGGCCACGGCCGCAATCGCGCAGCCAAGCCGGCCCGGGCCGCCTGGTCGCGTCGTCACGGGGCACATCGGCGTTGGCGCGCGGGGCTGCGCGCTGCTCGCGCGGATGCGCGGCAGCGCCGCCGCCGTGTGTGACGTAGACGAGGAACATCTGGCGGACGGCGCGGCCCTCGTTGGCGCGGGTGTGCGCGTCTTCCGCGACTACCGGGAACTGCTCGAACAACCCGACATCGACGCCGTCGTGATCGCGACGCCAGACCACTGGCACGCGCTGCAGACGGTTCATGCTTGTGAAGCGGGCAAGGACATCTACGTCGAGACGCCCGCATGCCGTGTCTTCGAGGAAGCCCAAGCCATGGTCCGGGCCGCCACCTGGTACGGCCGGGTCGTGCACGCGGGCGCGGCGGGACCCCTTTCGCGCGCGGCAGCCGCGGCGCGCATGGGTATGCAGCGCGGCGCACTCGGCGCGGTACAGCGCATCGATTGCTGGGGCGCGGCCAATCCGGAAGGGGGCGACCCGGCAAAGAACGCGATAGCGCCAGAGTCTCTCGACTGGGACCAGTGGCTCGGCCCGAACCGCTGGCGCCCGTACAACCCGGAGTGCGCCCACGGGGATTGGCGATGGCTGATAGACTTCGGCGGCGGCAACGTGTGCCAGCAGGGCGCGCAACTGCTGCACATGGCTTATGACCTTCTGGGGCTGCCTGTCACGGGCACAGCGACCGTATCCGCCACGGGTGCGCGCCCCGTCTCGGGCCTGTGGGATTGCCCCCCCACGCTGGAGGCCGCGTGGTCGTTCTCCGCGTCTGAAGTCACCTTGCACTGGCGGCAACCCGGCCCCGCCGAGGCCGCGCCCGCGGGCTTGGCGGTCCAGGGCGCATCGGACACGCTGCGTGTGAGTTGGCGCGGCGGCCAATGGCGTTTCGACGCGCCATTGCAGGAACCGGCGGCGGAAGAAAGCGAAGATGCTGACCCGCTGGCCGTCTGGCTCGAAGCAGTGCGGAACGGCTATGCGTCCAGCGGTGGCTTGACAACGGCCTGCCGCGCCGCGTCGCTGGCTGCGCTCACGAATGTTGCATGGCGCTTCGGCCGGCCCATCACGTGCGACCTCGAGACGGGCGCGTGCGTGGGCGACCTGCAGGCGGAACGCCTGCTGCGCGCGCCCGGCCGGGGAGCTTACCGCCTATGACCCGGACAAGACACGTTCCGCGAGCACATGCCGGACCCGCGCTGGCGCGCTGCGCGCTTGCAGCGTTGTTGTTCGGCTTCCCCCTTGCCCTACCCGCGCAGGAAAACACGCCGCCGGATATGCCGCCTTCGGAGACCTCCGAAACCGCCGCCGGGATATCGGGGCGTGTGGCGGAATTCGGCGCGGCGCTGCTCGACGCCGACCCGGGGCGCGCGGCGGCGGCGCGCCGCGAACTCGAAACGCTGGTCTTTCAATCCGGCGCTCCTGAAACGAATACGGACCGTGCCGCGCTTGCCCAGTCGCTGGAACAACTACTCGATGAACTCCCGGCAGAAACGGAATCCGCGGCTGCATGGAAACCAGAAACGGATTTCTTCGCGTGGCTGCATGCAATTCCCGCTGCGGCGCAGAATACCGCCGCGCGTGTACGGCTCGATCAGGCCCGCCGGGACATCGTGTTTTGGCTGAGCCTCGTTATCGAAGACAGTGATGCCGCCTCCTTGGCGAAATGGGTGGCGGACCCCGTGCTTGCCGAAGACGCGATTGCGGCGCTGGCGCGCATGCGCGGCGACACCGCAAAGCGGGCCCTGCTGGATACGCTGGTCTCCGCTCAAGGCCTCACGCGCTTGAGCGTTATCCGCGCGCTGTCTTCGTGCGGCGCAACGGAAGCCGTGCCGGGCTTGACCGCGCTCGCGCGCACGGAGCAGGGCGATGTGCGCTGGTGCGCGTTGGGCGTCCTGAGCGCATTGGGCGTGCCCGCTACCGCCGTTATGCCGCTTGACCCGGCCGCGCCGCCGCGTCTGGCCGCGCGCTATGCGGCGGATTGCCTGCGCGCCGCGCTGGTTCTGGCCGAACGCGGCGATCATGCTCAAGCAGAGCGTCTGCTGCGCGGGTTCACGGACCTCAACGCGCGGCAGCACCAGATTTGCGCCGCGCTGCTGGGCTTGGCCCGGCTCGGCTCGCCGGCACTCACGCGCAGCGCGCTCGGGTTCATCGGCACGCCGGGCGTGCGGGCGACCGCGATCGAGGTGCTGGCTGCTGACCGGTCACCCAACGTCGAAGAGACGCTGGTCAAGGCCTATCCCGTGACGGACCCGTCGATGCAGGCGGCCATTCTCCGCATCCTGGTGCGCCGCCACTCCGGTCAGGCCGCGCCGCTGCTGCAGCAGGCGCTCAGCGCGGCGCATGCCGAGGTGCGCGTCGAAGCCGCGCGGCTTCAGGGGCTCATGCCGGCGGAAGGCGACCTGTGGGAACTCGCGCAGCGCGGCGCGCCGTGGATCCGTCATGAGGCGCTGCGGCTCTTTCTCGACGCGGCGTGGCAGCGCGCCGCCGCCGGTCAAAAAGACGTGGCGCGCGAACAGTTCACGCTCGTGCTTCAGGGAATGTTCCCCACCGAAGCGCGCCGTGAGGCCCTGAACGGACTCGAACGCATCGCGGACCCAGCGGCGCGGCCCTTGATCGAGCGCTGGGCAAAGGACCCCGACGTCGCCGAGGCCGCTGCCTGCGCGCTCGTGGCCGTCATCGGCGTCGGCGACGACCAAGCCGAAACCCAGGCGCAACTGCTGCAACTGGCGCAGGAAACGCCGTATGAACCCGCGGCCGCCGCGGCCGTGACCGCGCTCGCCGCGCGCGGCGTCGATATCATCCCATTGCTCAAACAGAGGGGATATCTCATCGACTGGCAAGTGCTGGGGCCGTTCCCCCGGGACCACGCGGCCATGACCGCCGTTGAGGCGCAGCTCGCAAAGCCGGGGCAGCCACCCGCCTCCCTGTCGCATGAGGGCGCCGAGTTCACGTGGCGCGACGCAAGAGCGTCGGGGCTCCCGGCGGTGGTGAACCTGGAATCCGTGTTGGGCCCGTACCAGCAGACCGCGGCATATGCCTTCGCGCGGGTCGCTCTGCCGCAATGGCGGCCCGCGGAACTCCATCTGATTTTCGACGACATGATAGCCATGTGGGTGAACGGGGAGAAAGCGTATGAGTCCGTTATGTCCGGCGCCCTGGACGCCGCGCCGGAATCTGCCCGGGTTACCCTCCAACCGGGTTGGAACGGTATTCTCGTGCGTGTGACGCAAGAAAATGGCGCATGGGGCTTTGGCGTGCGGCTCGTCGACCGGCGCGGCGATGCCATCGGCCTCGACGCCCAGTCCATGCCCGACGACGGGATGTCCGGCATCGGCGTGACCGCGGACACCTTGCGCCCAGTAATAGCGGAAGACGCGCCATGACGGCGCGCCTCGCGGGAGGCATACGAATGTTCAAGTGGATGCTTTGTCTGGCGGTAACGAGTTTTCCGGCTCTCGCGCAGGAGGCCGCGCCGGTACCCCTGCCGCGCGCACATTCGCACAATGACTACGAGCATGACCGGCCCCTGCTTGATGCGCTCGACCACGG
>JAGMZX010000008.1:73003-77851 GCA_018005585.1 Candidatus Hydrogenedentota bacterium
TGCTTTGTCTGGCGGTAACGAGTTTTCCGGCTCTCGCGCAGGAGGCCGCGCCGGTACCCCTGCCGCGCGCACATTCGCACAATGACTACGAGCATGACCGGCCCCTGCTTGATGCGCTCGACCACGGCTTCTGCGGCATCGAGGCCGACATCTTCCTCATCGACGGCAAACTGCTGGTTGCTCACGACATCGAGGACGTGCGCCCCGAACGCACGTTGCAGGCCTTGTATCTCGACCCGCTCCTCGGTCGCGCGCGAGAGAACAACGGCCAAGTCTACCCCGGCGGACCGGGGATCACCCTGCTGATCGACATCAAGAACACGGGCAAGGAAACGGTGCTCGCGCTTCTGGACGCACTCGAACCGTACCGGGAGATGCTGACCGAGTTCACGCGCGATGCCACGCGGCCGGGGTCCGTCACGGTGATCGTGTCCGGCTTCTACCCCTATCCCGTGCTACGTGAAATATCGCCCCGCTTGGCCGCCGTCGACGGCCGGCTGCCGCAACTCGGCGAATCGCCGCATGAAGTCCCCATGGTCAGCGAAAGCTGGACGAAACTGTTTCAATGGCGCGGAAGCGGCCCGTTGCCAGAGCGCGATGACAAGAACCTGCGCCGGATCATCGAGCGGGCCCATGCGGCCGGGCAGCGGGTCCGGTTCTGGGACCTGCCCGGCGGCCCGGAGACGCTTCCGCTCTTGTACGAATTGGGGGTCGACTTATTGAACACGGATGACCTGGACGCCTTGCAGGCGTTTCTGCTTGAACGCATGAGGTCCGAAACAACGGGGAAGGAATAGCACATGCAGAAGATACGGATTGGCATCGTCGGCCTGGGCGGCATCTGCCGCCTGCGGCACGTGCCCGGGCTGCGCAAGATCGAGGGCGTGGAACTGGTCGTGGTCGCGAACCGCTCGCGCGAATCGAGCGAACGCGCCGCGCACGAATTCGGCATTCCTGAAATCGCGGAATCGTGGCGCGACGTCGTAGACCGCGACGACCTGGACGCCGTGCTTGTCGGCACGTGGCCCTGCATGCATCGCGAGGTGAGCATCGCCGCGCTTGATTCCGGGAAACACGTCTTCTGCCAGGCGCGCATGGCGATGAACCACGCGGAGGCAAAGGAAATGCGCGCCGCGGCGCTGCGCTCGAACCGCGTGGCGATGCTCTGTCCCGTACCGTATGGCCTGAAGTACGACCGCACCGTGCTGCGTTTGATCCGCGAAGGCGCGCTGGGCCATGTGCGGCTTGCGCGTGTGCAAGGCTTCTATGACACTTTCGCCGAGGCCGATGCGCCCATGACCTGGCGCAAGGACCACCGGCTCAGCGGCCTCAACGCGCTGACACTAGGCATGTTCATCGAAGTTATGCACCGCTGGTTCGGCTGGACGCGCGCCGTTGCCGCGTCCACGCGCACCTTCATCCCGGAACGCAAGGACGCCGAAGGCCGCTGGACCGCCGTGCAAATCCCCGACCAGTTCCTCATCAACGCGGTGATGCAATCCGGCGCGGACGTGCAGTACGCCTTCAGCGGGGCCGTGCGCGACGGCCGCGACATCGTCGAAATCTACGGAACCAAGGCTTCCTTGCACTACGACGTGCTGGAAGACCGGATGTGCTGGCTGCGCGCCGGCAAACCCGGGGAGGATGTGGACGTCCACCCCGGGGACGCCTATGACGTCACGGACTGGCGTGTCGAACGCGATTTCATCGACGCCATTCGCGAGGGCAAGGAATACCACCCGAACTTCGCGGACGGTCTGCGCTACATGCAGGTGCTCCAGGCCGTATATGACGCGGCGGAACGGCAGGCCGTAGTCGTGCTCGACGACGCGTGAGGCCGGTCAGAGCAGCCCGAGTTTCTGCAACTGCTTGACGCCCGTGCGCACTTCTTCAGCGGACTTGTGCAGCGACGCCTTCTCGGCGGCGGTGATGTCCAGTTCGACGATCTTCTCGACGCCGTCCTTGCCCAGCACGCACGGCACGCCCATGAAAATGTCGCTCAGCCCGTACTGGCCCGTCAGGTAGGCCGCGCAGGGGAGCACCTGCTTCTCATCGCGCAGGATGCTCTGCGCCATGCGCACCGCGCTCGCCGCGGGCGCATAGAACGCGCTGCCGGTCTTCAGCAACTGCACGATCTCGCCGCCGCCCTTGCGCGTGCGGTCGACGATCGCGTCGATGCGGTCCTGCGGCAGCAGCTTCGTGACCGGGATGCCCGACACGACCGTATACTGCGGCAGCGGGACCATGTCGTCGCCGTGCGAACCGAGGACCATCGTGTCCACGTTCTTCATGCTCACGCCGAGTTCCATCGCGACGAACGCGCGCATCCGCGCGCTGTCGAGGCAGCCCGCCATGCCCACGACGCGGTTCGCGGGAAAGCCCAGTTTCTTGTGCGCGAGATACACCATCGTGTCGAGCGGGTTTGTCACCACGATCACGACCGAATCCGGCGCGTATTGCCTCACGTTGTCGCAGATGCCGGAGATGATCTTGCCGTTTTTCTCGAGCAGGTCGAGCCGCGTCATGCCGGGCTTGCGCGGCAGGCCCGCCGTGATGATCACGAGATCCGCGCCCGCGATGTCCTTGTAGTCGTTTGTGCCGACCGCCTGGCAACTGTAGCCCCGGATCGGCCCCGCCTGCGTCATGTCGAGCGCCTTGCCCTGCGGCAACCCCTCGACGATGTCCGTCAGCACCACGTCGCCCAGTTCGAGTTCGAGGCAGTACTGCGCCGCCGAAGCGCCCACGTTCCCCGCGCCAATCGACGCGATCTTGAATTTCTTGCCTACCGGCATGCCGGCTCCCTCCACAGTTCGGGTTCTTGGATCTTTTTTGGGAATACTCAGCGAAAACGGGATTATACCGCCCGTTTATTCCCCGGGCAACGCTGTCAGCAATCCCCACTGCCCCTCCTTTCCGTCGTTTGTGTCCCTCACGTCCTTGAACGGGCAACAGCCTGCACATTCCTGTGCCCAGCGCCCTTGCAGCGGCCGCTCCCCCCGGCTAAAATCGCGGTTACTGGCTTTGCCGAAGCCCGGGGAGGAGCGCACGGGCAGCTTCGAGTAAGGAATCGTCATGAAATCGCTTCGTAACACGGTCCTTCTTCTTGTTCTTGTCGTGGGTTCCGGTCTGGCCGCCGCCGAGCCGCGGGCATGCGCGCATCGCGGCGACGTGATGGCCGCGCCGGAGAATACCGTGCCCGCGTTCGTATCCGCCGTGAAGAAAGGCGCGGCCATGATCGAATTTGACGTCCAGAAGACGAAGGACGGCCACCTCGTCATCATGCACGACCCGACGGTGGACCGTACAACGAACGGCACGGGCAAGGTCGCGGAATTGACCTTCGACGAAGTGCGCGCGCTCGATGCGGGCAGTTGGTTCGGTCCCGAATTCGCCGGAACGCCCGTGCCCACGTTCGAAGAGGCGCTGGACACCATACCGCCGGGCATTTTGTGCAACGTGCACCTGAAGACCGGACCGGGGCTCGCGGCGGACACGGTCCGCGTAATCCAGGCAAAGGGACGGCTCGCGGATTGCTTCCTCGCATGCGAGGAAGACCAGGCGGCGGAGGCGAAGGCCGTCGTGCCGGAAATCCGCATCTGCAACATGTCGCGCCAAGGTCCAGACCGCAAACCATACGTCGACCGCACCATCGAACTGCGGACGGCGTTCATCCAGCTTCCGTTCGTGGGCGGTACGGACGGGCTGAAAGAGGACGTGGACCGGCTCCACGCCGCGGGCGTCACCGTGAACTGGTTCCACGCCACGCAGGAACCCATGATCCGCGCCGTCGCCGCCGCGGGTGTCGATTACCTGCTCACCGACGACCTCGACCTCTGCCAACGGGTCTTGAAAGACCTCGCCGCACAGCACTAACGGGAACTGGCACAAGCGAGCGTGCGCATAATCCCGCGTAAGACCAAATCACGCGTGGACGTCCGCGTGTTTCTTGGAAATTCGTGCGATGCCTCTAAAGGTCTATAAACAACCACGGGATTTCATGGCAGCGGTGCAGGATGCCTTTGAACGCAATGAGGTCGCGAATAACCTCACGCTAGGCACCGGCTTGCGTCTGATCAAGGACCCGAGTGCCTTCGGAGCGCAGCCGTTTCTCGCGGCGGCGTGGCGCGAAGACACCCCATCGCTCGCCGCCGTCATGACGCCGCCCTATCCGTTGCAGGTCTGCGACCTGGCGGACGGCTGGCAGGACGCGGTCCCGAACCTGGCCCGCGAACTGCGGCGGAGCGGCACGCCCGTGAGCGGGGTGTTCGCGTCCGAACCGGCGGCCCGGGCGTTCGCGGACGTCTGGTGCGCGATGAACGGCTGCGCGCACCGCGTCGCAAAACGCGCGCGCGTGCACCAGTTGACCGCCGTGACGCATCCGGCTTACGGCCCGGGCGTATTCCGCGCGGCGAACGAACACGACCTTCCGTTGCTGACGGAGTGGATTTGCGCGTTCCAGGCCGCCGCCGACCAACACAGCCCGAACGATGAGTCAACCGATCGCAAGCGCGCGCAGGAAGCCATCGAGGAAGGCCGCGCCTGCTTCTGGGAAGACGGACGACCGGTATCCATGGCGTTGCGCGTGCGCACGACGCGCCACGCCGAATGCATCGGCGGCGTGTACACCCCGCACGAGTTCCGCAAGCGCGGCTATGCCTCCTGCTGCGTCGCACGGTTGAGCCAGCACATTCTCGACTCGGGCAAGCAGTTCAGTTGCCTCTACACCGACCTGGCCAACCCCACGTCGAACAAAGTCTACGCCGCCCTCGGCTACACGCCCGTCCGCGACCTCCTGATGTTGATTTTTGAATAACGGGGACTGGCACAAGCGAGCCCGCGCCGCGCGGG
>JAGMZX010000009.1 GCA_018005585.1 Candidatus Hydrogenedentota bacterium
GCGACCCCCTGCGTGTAAAGCAGGTGCGCCCGAATCCCAAGCGGTTGAAAACACGCCACTTACACAAGCCCCGCTGAAAGACTCCCCCGAATCCTCCCCCGTTTTCTCCCCCCGCGTGCAGGAAAACGCCCCCGATCCGATCCCGTCGACCGGGTCGGAAAGTGACCCCGTGGCGACCTTGGCGGCGGCATTCCAAGCCCTGACCACGGAACAACGGCAACGGCTCGCGGAAATGCTCGCGGGCGACAAGGAAACGCGAGTATGAAGAACCCCATCAAGCGACAACTGGCACGCTTGAACCGCATTGAGCGTGAAGCGTGGAAATCGTTCGAGACGAACCGCGATCCGGACTCGCTCGAAGCCGTGCTCCGTATCATCGACGCGCGGTGTCGATTGCTCGGGCTTTACCCCGGCAAAAGGCAAGCCACTAAGGCGCAAGCGAGGGGGGAGCATGCACAGTAGGCAATCCCCAACCCGAGTAACGGCGGCGGCCCGGCGTGCCGAAGCGTTGCGGCTTCGGGCGGCAGGAAAACCGTATCGGGAGATCGCGCGCGTACTCGGAATCGGCGAAGCATCGGCCTGGAAGCTCGTGAAGCGCGAATTCGACCGGCTGAATGCGGCGACGCGAGAGACCGCGCACCAAGTGCGGCAACTCGAACTTGACCGCCTGGACGCCCTACACGAGGCGCTGTGGCCTTCCGCGAAGTCGGGCAACACGCAAGCGATTTTCGCGGCGTTGCGGATCATGGAACGGCGCGCGAAATTGCTCGGGCTCGACGCGCCCACGAAGTTAGGGCTTGAAGGCGCGAACGGTGAAATCACGACGGAAGACATCATCGTGCTTGCTCTCAGTCCGAAAGGCTACGGCGCCGTCCCCGGAAGCCTTTCGCCGGAAGCATACCTTGAGCGGAAAGAGGCGGAACGTCTGGCCGCAACACAGGGTGTCGAACCCATGAGCGAGACCGACCGCGCACTTCCGGTCGACGCGGATGACGATTCCGATCTCGAGGGCGAAACCGAAGACGGCGACAACTGAGCGGCATGCGGCCGCACGGAGGTTCACACTATGAGATTGTTTGTGGCCATAACAGTAGGAGTCTTGGCGATGATCGAATTACCTGAATCCGGATACTTGAGCGGCGCGACCCGAACGCATGGCGAAATGAAGACAGCCTTTGAGACCATCCGCGATGCTGTCGCGGAACTGCAAGGGACCGTGCCCGAACTACAAGCCCCACGGCACGCGCTGATAGTCGAAAGCGGCAATTGGGAAGTGCCCGCGGGCGTCACTTCGCTCGAATTGCTCGTTGTCGCGGGCGGCGCTGGCGGTGGGGGCGGGGGCAATGGCGGGACCGCGACGGACGGCGGCGTAGGCGGGAGCGGCGGCGCAAGCGAAGTCTCGTATGATGGCGGCGCGTGGACCGTTTCCGTAGGCGCACCGGCTGGCGGTCCCTACGGCCACGCAACGGGCGCGGGCGGCCACGCGGCGGAAGCAGCGCAGCATTTCGGCGAAGACGGCGACGGCGCAAGTGGCACGCAATCGGGCGGCGCACGCATTGAAAGCCCCCTGGCCAGCAAGGGACGCGGCGGCGCGGGTGGCGATGGTGCGAACGGCGGCGGCGCTGGCGCGTCTGGCGGTGCACGATGGGCGCATGCCGTCCAGACCGTTGAACCGGGCAAGACCTTGGCGATCACCATCGGCGAAGGCGGCGCGGCGGGCGCGGGCTCCGGCGTAGGTGGCACGGTCGGCGAAGCGGGAATCGACGGCGCGGTCATGATCCGCTGGTAGCAACCAACCCCGTGTTGGTGTACACTGACACGGGTGAACATAGGTTCTGCGGCGACGGCCGCAGGATGGACAAGTTGCCCGGAGCCGGGCGGGGTCTCCCAATCTTCCCTGACCCGGCTCCGGGACCCGAAAGATTGGAATCATGAGCGCATCGAAGAAGACCCGGAAGACCGAAGCGGCGTCGCCCGCCGATCCCGAAGCGGCGTCGCCCGCCGATCCCGAAGCGCCAAGCCCATCGAAGGACTGGCGAATTGGCGCCGATGGACGGGTTGTCATTTCCCGCGAATTGAATGATCGATGGATTCGAGCGATAGACAGAATGGCGCGCCCAATTCTTGTTGAGGGCGAAGACCCGACCACGCGCGGCCTGGCGGTGAAGCAAGACCCGGCGCTGTCCCCGCGTGCAAGGGATGTGCTCTATGTCTTGGCAGACAGCGGCACGCATCCCAACCGCTTGATGAAGAAAGACGAAATCGCAGGCGCGATTCAGACGGACGATCCCGGCACGCGCAATGTGACCGGAGAATCCCTTAAGCCGACTCTGAGACAACTCAGGGGGCATGGACTCGTTGAGTCGAGGGACGGGCCTTGCGGCGGATTCTGCATCACGGAAGAAGGGCAAAACTTGGTATTGCGGCTGCGCTCCGGGCGCGCGTCCGGATAAGTACCGGTTCTTACCGGTTCAGTACTCAACAATCTTGCGTACTTGTGTAATCCTGAACTTCCGACAGGAGATTGCACGAATGCGAGATGAAACGATTACCCTCCACGAAGCGGCAAGACGGTTGCCCTCGATCAACGGGCGGCGAATTCACTATGCGACCGTCCGGAAATGGGCGCGCGTGGGCATCGGCGGCATCCGTCTTGAAACACACCAACTCGGCGGCCGGACGGTTACAACCCCCGAAGCGCTTGCGCGTTTTCTCGCGGCCCTGGATGAAAGGCGCGCGTCATGAGCGGCGAACCCGAAATCCTTCTATGGGATGTGCGGCGCGTGGCAACGGCCTGCGGCCTGGCGGTGCGTACTATTTGGGCATGGGCCGATTGTGGGCGCATTCCGGCGCCGCTTCATATTGGCGGCGCGCGGCGCTGGCGTGCCGAGGAAATCCGCGAATGGGTTGCTACCGGGTGCCCGGACGTGCGGCGGCCCAAGCAAGGTGATCGCCGTGGATAATTCGTCTTCGCGTGATGAAAAGGGCCGGGCCTTCTGGGCGGCGTTGTGGGCGTCTATCGAAGAAAGCCCGCCCATTGACGTCAGTGAAGACCAAGAATGGCAATACGCTTTTCTACTCGCGCGTCGCGTGCAAGGGATTCTGCTAGAGCACGGTTACAGCGTCCGGCACGTGAAGCGCGCGAACTTTCGTGACTTCATCCAACAATTCGCCGATGATCACTGTCTGGACGGCGACGATCTGGGCGAGCAATTCTGGGACGCTTGGGAAAAAATCCGCACGCCCGAAGGCATCGACCCCGTGGCCGCGGCGGCGGTCGATCTAAACGGTA
This sequence comes from Candidatus Hydrogenedentota bacterium, assembly GCA_018005585.1. NCBI lineage: Bacteria > Pseudomonadati > Candidatus Hydrogenedentota > Candidatus Hydrogenedentota bacterium. The sequence goes on from JAGMZX010000009.1 coordinate 3,293, forward strand.
GCGTTCTCGACGGTGATTTCTCGACCGACCGCATGCAGGGGTATTGTAGCAAACTGTATTCCCTGGGCGTGCAACTGGCGGGTGGCGTGGGCGGGGGATTTTTCCTGTCATGTCGGAAAGTTGAAGAAGTCTTGGGGATCGACCGGATGACTGCAAACCGCGCATTTTCAGAACTCGTTCGGAGTGGCTATCTGGCGAAAGACGGCCAAGCAACAACCAAGACGGCGCAACGGTACAAGGTGCTCAAGTGAAACCCCATTTACCGACAGACTCTGTCACACGGCATCGAAGCCACTACCAGACGGCGGCCCGAAGGCCGTTTCATGTGACAGAGGAACTGAGGAAACAGATGTTCCCGAGGAAACAGAGATATTGAGATACTAAAGAAACAGACGGGATCGCCGTCCGAAGCCCGACGGCGATCCGCACGTGCCGAAAGGATTCGATCTGCATCGGCTTCGGAAGCGGCCTTCGGCCTGGTTTAGTACACGGCCGCATGGGCAGAATCGAGGGACTTGACAACGGCAAGGAAAGGTGGAAGAATAGTTACATGAAAAGGAATTCAAAGAAACCGACTCTGACGGACCTGCTAAGGCAGGGAATCGCGGACTCTCCAAGTCTCTTGGGTTTGGAACACGCGACAGGTATCAAGTGCCAGAGCCTTGCGACGTTTCTTCGTGGCGACTCCATGCCACGGCTCGACACCGTTGAAAAACTCATGGAGCACTTCGGCATCAAGGCGAGGCGTGTGCGGAAGGACAAGGTTTCCGTGCAGCGAATCAGCGTCAAGGCGCGGAGGGCAAGACAATGAGCAGGATTCGCGTAATCGCTGCGGAGGGAAGGCAGGAGGGCCAATGTATGGTACGGTGTCCAATATGGGTGCCCGCAACTTTGGTGTGCGTGGTTCTACTCACGGGGTGTCCGGGGACGTTCGTGTATTATGACTTCCACACATCAATTGAGGATATCGCGGTAGGCCCACAAAACTCAGTCTATGTTTATGTGGTAGAGTACAATGAGGACGCTACGGGCCGCCCGATGGTCGATGATAGGATTCATGAATTCAACGCACGGGGAGCGTTCGTGCGCTTGTGGGCCGACCACTGGGATTGGGAGCCTCTAAGAGAGTCTCAACGCCCGACCGTAATCACGGTAAGAGACGATGGACTCGTGTATATTGCTGTCACCCACACCGTAGCTGGACTTGAGGAAGCCAGTATTCAGGAGTTTACTGACGACGGTCAATTCTTGCGCGTCTTGGGTGACGACACCTGGGAAATTGGGCGGCCTACTGGTTTGGCTCTCGGGTCTACCGATTCAATCTATATCACCGACTCGGAATATTCTCTTGTTCGGGAATTCAGGATAGAAGGTAAACCTGTCCGGACTTGGGGAGGAAGGGGTTCTAATACGGGTAAGTTTTTGTACCCGGACGACATAACGGTGGGGCCGGACGGGTCGGTTTATGTTGCCGATACAGGGAATCGCCGCATTCAACGATTTACGGCAACCGGGGATTTCGTGCGCGCGTGGGGCATTGAAGGAACTGGACCTGACGAATTTCTCTGGCCAACTGGCATTGCGGCGGGGCCGGACGGGTCGGTTTATGTCGCCGACACAGGAAATGACCGAGTCCAACAATTTACCGCGAGAGGCGACTTCGTTCGCGCGTGGAATGGGGGGCCGGGTGTCGGTCGTGGTGAATTTGTGGGGCGGTTGCGCGTGGCGGTAGGCAACGACGGTGCCGTCTACGTAGTGGATGCGGGCACAAATTGTGTACAGAAGTTCACGTCCGAAGGTGAGTTTGTGCGCGCGTGGGGAGAGATCGCGAACGTCCAGTGGTAGGGCACCTCAAGACAACCTACGTGAGTTTGTGCGCGCGTGGGGAGAGACCGACCTTTGGTAGATTTGTACGCAAAATCTCGGGAATGAACCCCTCTTTTGAAGGGCAGGAAGTTATGAGCAGAGTCTTCAAGAAGCGTAGCGTGCGCCCCATCCCCGAGGGCGCTGTCATCGCCACGAAGCGCAGCGGGCGTGTGGCACGATGGACAGACGGGAACGGCAAGAAGCACGAAGCGCCGATTATCGAACGCGACGGCGCGGACCACATCGTGATCGAGAGCGAGGTCTTCTATTGCCGGTATCGCACCGCCGATCACATTGTCCGAGAGCGTAGCACCGGCTGCCGAACACAGGACGGCGCCATGCGCGTGCTCGCGGAATTTGAGGCCCGGCAAGAGAAAATCCGATCCGGCGTTCTATCGGCCCATGAGTGCGCCATAGCAGACCACTCCCGAAAACCCATCTCGGAACACATCGAGGCGTACCTCGAACACTTGCGCGCGAATGGGTGCACGGAACGCCACATCAAGGAACGGCGGGCGCAACTTGGGCGCATCGTGACGGAATGTGGCTTTGCCCGTGTGCGGGACCTGGCGGCGGGCGCGTTCGAGAAGTGGCTCGTGTTGTCGGCTGGCGCGGGCATGGGCGCGCGCAATCGCAACGTACATCGAAGTGCCCTTGTCGCGTTTTCCACGTGGCTTGTGATGACGCGACGGCTCACGTCGAATCCGTTCGAGAGCATCCCTGCGGCCAATGAGCGAGCAGACCGGCGCCGTGTGCGCCGTGCAATGTCCATTGACGAACTCGAACGGCTGATCGAGGCGGCGAAGGCTCGACCCCTACGCGAAGCGTTGCACGGGAACCGCGGCGAAGGGCCGGCCACTTTGAAAGACACGACGGCGGCGCGGCTCATGGCCTTGGGCGCAACAAGAGCACTCGCGTACAAAGTCATGGCGTTGACCGGTCTTCGATTCGGCGAACTGCGAAGCATTCATGTGTCCCAAGTGCATCTCGACCACGAACCGGCGTTTATCGAACTGAGGGCGGCCGATGAAAAGGCACGTAGGGGCGCACGCATTCCCCTCCCTTGCGAATTGGCGGCGGAACTGGCGGTCTACATCGACCGGACGCGCCGTTCGCGCAACACGGGGCATCCTACGCGGTCCAATGTGCTGAAATTCGGCCCGGTCCACGACGATCCGCTGCTATTCGACTTGCCCAAGAAGATGACGCGGGTTTTCGACCGGGACTTGATAGCGGCGGGACTCGCAACAATGGACAAAGACGGGCACACCGTCAAGAAAGATGCTCGCGGGCGCACGTTGGACATTCACGCCCTGCGGCATACCTTCGGAACGCTACTCGCTAAGGCTGGCGTACCGCTGCAACTGGTGCAGTCCGCAATGCGGCACTCGACCCCAGCATTGACGATGCGGCATTACGTCCATCTCGACCTTGGCGACCTTGCCGGAGCGGTATCAAACCTGCCTTCACTGAGCGGTCAAGAAGAGGAATCGGCGGCGGTCTATGCGGGCGCGCGCAACCTTCCCCCGAATCCTCCCCCCGATCCTCCCCTCATGGCGGGCAAATCAATACAAATCTCTGCAAATTCCTGCAAAAGTGGCATAGGGAAACAGGACGGCGACCGTCCACATAGCTATGAACAGAAAAACGCGGAAACGTTAGGAAAACCCAATGTTTTCAGGGGTATTGAGGCGAGTAAAGAGTGGTGGGCGGTGCAAGACTCGAACTTGCGACCCCCTGCGTGTAAAGCAGGTGCTCTAACCGACTGAGCTAACCGCCCGCAGTGGCGGATTATACGCATGGGGGGACGGGTCTATCAATGACGTTGCGCGGGCGGCGCGGGCGCCGAGTGTGGGGGGCCGCTCAGGTGAGTTCGGCGAGAATGGCGTTGCCGTACAGGTGGAGGCGGTGGGGCCCGAGCGCGGCGACTTCCGCGAGGTGCTCCAGGCTGTTAGGGTTATGTAGGGCAATGGCCCACATGCTCTCGCGTGTGAGGATCACGTCGGATTCGACGCCGCGGGAGCGGGCCAGGTTCTTGCGCCACTGCAGGAGTCTCTCGTACCGGTCCAGGGTGCCGCAGGGCTGGCGCTCGGGCGGGTCGGGCGCGACCGGTACCGAGCCCTTGCGCCCGCGTTGCACGGCCTGGAGCACTTTAGGGCCGAGGTAAGGCATGCTGCGCCCGCCGATGCACCGGCTCGCAGCGAGGTCTTCCAGGGTCTTGGGCATGGCGATGGCGAGGCGCATGAGGGCCTCGTTGGAGAGCACCTTGAACGGGGGCAGGTCGCGGCGTTGCGCTTCCGCCTCGCGCAGCAGATACAACTCGCGGAGCGCCGCAAGCCGGCGCGCCGAGAGTTCGCGCGCGCCGCGCAGATACCAGAACCCGTCGGGGTCGAAGTCCCGGTCGGGCAGGCGCACGTGCGCGGCGGCGACGAAAATCTCTTGTGCTTCGGTGAGGCGGCCTTTCTCGGTCAATGCCTTCTCGAGGTCGTCTCGCAAGGCAAGCAGGTAGTGGGTGTCGACTTGGGCGTAAGCGAGTTGTTCCGCGGTGAGGGGACGGTGGTGCCAGTTGCTTTTCTGAAGGCGCTTGCGCTGTTCCACGCCGTAGAACTCGCGCAGGAACCAGGCCAGTCCCATGTGGGAATACCCGAGCACGCGCGCGGCCCACATGGTGTCGAAGAGATGGTTGAGGTCCCACCCGTAGTGGCGCTTGAGCAGGGTCAAGTCGTACTCGGAAGCGTGGAGCACTTTTTCGGTCTTGGGATTGACGAGGATCTTGCCCAGCGCGTCGAGCGGGAAGCCCGCGAGCGGGTCTATGATGAAGTCATGGCCGGGAACCGATATCTGGATCAGGCAGACGGTTTCCCGGTAGGCATAGAGGCTGTTGGATTCGATGTCGATGGCTACGCGCGGCGCACGGCGCAGGATTGCCGCGCAGGCCTGCCATGTTTCTTCGCTATCTATCCATTCGTAAGGCGGCAGCTCAGACAAAGTATCCGTTTCCTTCTTTCCTGCCACGCCCGCATTTTACCGTTTTCGAATGGCGGCTGTCGAAGCGCGGGTTCCGGCAAGGAATCCTAGCAGAAATGGAATCCCAGCAGATTCCAATAGTACAGATAAAAGAGCACGATCGCCGATGCGGTCGTCTGGACGGTGAATGCCATGCGGAGGGGCAGGTTCCACCAGGTGCGGCGCCAGGCCGCGACGGTGGTGGCGAACGCAGGCACCCACGCAGCGGCGGCGCCCCACGGCAGGACGAGCAGGGCCGCCAGTATCCGCGGTATCCCGTACCCGAAGGCGTTCAAATCGACTTGGAGCAGAAACGCCATAAATGTTGCTATGAAAAGGACTTGCAGAACGCAGGCGAGGCCGCCCAGCCAGGCTGCCCACGCGGGCCAGCCCGCACGAGGGGCATCGCCGCGGCGGGGGCCCCGCCAACCGCGCCGCGCCAGCCAAGCCAGGCTGCCCAGGAGGACCACGGGCAATGCCGAACCCACTGCCGCGAGGATTACCGGCCGGGTCTCGTACCAGGCCAGCCGGTCGTACACGTTGTCGTCGATGAAGACGTGGGTCACCCGGCCTGCGGCGTCGCGTTCGAAGGCGACCCGGCCCCGGTCGAACAGGCCCACTTCCGCGCCGTCTTCCGCGGCGTTCCGGCGAAACCGGCGATAGCAATCCGGTTCCACCTCGATGAGGTCCCATACGCCAGCCGTGCGCCCGAGCGAGGAGAGAAACGCGAGCTGGACGCGAGCGGGCTTGGCGCCGGGTCCGATTCGGATTTCGCGCACGAATTCCGCGGCGACCGTGGCGAGTTTCATGATATCCGAGCGCACGTGTCGGTTGTGGCGGAAATAGCCGCTTATGGGCGCGGCGGGCGAAGCCTGCCCTGAAGGCGCGGCCACATGCGCGGTTTCACGCGGGGCAGGGAAGTAGTGGTCCAGGAGGGCGCGGACAACGGCGCCGTCCAGTCCGCCGGTCTGTGTATTATGGGAGACAAAGACGCCAAGGCCCTTTTCTGGAACGAGGACGACCTGCGAGATGAATCCCCAGGTCAACCCGCCTTGTTCGAGGATGCGCAGCCCGTTTTCGTAGCGTTCGCCAAAACCGAGGGCCCGCCCCGGCAGCCGCGGATGCTGCGTGAAGTGTTGCTCCTGCATGCGGCGCGCCGCCGCCTCGCTGAGGATGCGCGCGCCGCCATAACGGCCGTAACCGAGATGGGCGAGCAGGAACCGGCCCATGTCCGTTCCGGTCGTCATCAGGCTGGACGCGGGCACGGTCTGCGCAAAATCGAACGTGACGGCCTTCCGGTTACCGAGGGAATCGGTGTAGCCCGTGGCCAGACCGGACAGCAACTCCGGCACGATTACAAAGCTGCTGCGCGACATGCCGAGCGGTTCGAGAATATGGAGGCGCGCGTATTCCGAAAACGGCATGACGGATACTTCTTCGACCACGCACCCCGCCAGCGCGAATCCGTGGTTTGAGTATGAGATGTAGTGTCCCGGCGGCATGACTCGCGGCGGGAGGCTGCGCGCCAGATAGGTGCACAGCGGCAGGATGTCCGCTTCGGTGCGCGCGCCCATGCCGATGAACCGGTCGTCGAATCCCGCCGTATGCGTGAGCAGATGCGTCAGGGTTATCGGATGAGGGTACGCAGCGGGAACCTGAAAACACGAGAGGTATTCATTGACGTCTGTGTCGAGGTCGAGCTTGCCCTGTTCCCACAGTTGCATGACGGCCGTGGCCGTGAACAACTTGGATACCGACGCCACGCGGAACAAGGTGCGGTCAGGTTCCACCGGCCGTCCTGTCGCGGTGTCCATTACGCCGTAGCCTTTGGCGAAGAGTATTCGCCCGTCGCCAACGACAACGCATACGGCGCCAGGAATGTTGAGATCGGGCATTACGCGGGAAAAGACGGGGTCCAACAGCGTTTCAAGCGTGTCCGTATCGCCGGGCCATTCCGGCATCTGCGCGAAGAGTGGCATGGCGCATCCCAACAAAGCCAACACGAGAAACCGCGCCGTTCCGCTATGATTACGCAAAGACATTGCAGACTTGCCCCGTTGAGGCCATCGTTGATGCGCGGATAGTAGCGCACGCGGGCTCCGCCTTACAATGGCCGTGCAGTTGGCCCGCCGGTTGAACTTGCCGATTGCGGCAGCTATATTGAACAGGTGTTCAGATTCTGAATTTGGGTTCGCAACTGCCTCTGCCGGCGCGTTGAGGTGCAGTCATGCCGTTCAGCGATTACAGCATGGCCCTGCCGCGGCGGGAACGCGAGAAAGCGCGCAAGAATACGGCGATTCTTGACGCGGCCCAGCGGGTATTCCAGCGTCGCGGCTACCGTCAGGCCACCATGGAAGAGATTGCCCGGGAATCGAGTTATTCCGTGGGCACGCTGTACAACCTGTTCCGGGACAAGGATGATTTGTACAACCAAGTCATCGCCCGGATCGGGGAAGCGGTCGTTTCGCGCGTGCAAGGGGCGGTGCTCGCGGAACGTGACCCGGAAAAGGCGATAGAGACGCATATCCGTCTGCGCCTGTGCAACTACTTCAACGACCGGCTCTTCTTCGAGACCTTTTCGTGTCCTCCGGAACTCGGGGTACAGCCGGAACCCGGCCGTTTGGAAGCGGGCGTGCTGGCGTGTTACCGGAAATACCTCGAAGTTGCGGAGCAGTTGCTCGAACGCGTTGCGGGCCCGAAGGGCGAGGGGCGCCGCGATGATTTTCGCATGGCGCTGGGTCTCGAAGGCATCGTAACCGCGTACATGGGCTACTGGGCCGGGCCGCGCCAGTCCGACTCGCTTACAGCCATCGCGCACCAGATACACACGATGCTGTTGCGCGGCGTGGGCTCAGACCGCTTCCGTCAGGCGGCCGCGCCGGATGCTGCGCCGGCCGCGTTGCGCGAGGTTCATCTTTCAAGTTACGACCTTGAACGGCTTCGGGAACTCATTACGGTGGCGCGCGATTTTGGCGGCGCCGCCTGTTCGGCGTATCTGGACGTGCTCGACGCGGAACTGAATCAGGCCCGGGTTGTGCAACCGCGCGAAGTGCCGCCGAACTTGGTCACAATGAATTCGCGCGTACGGCTGCGCCATGCCGACACCGGGGAAGAACGGGTTTGCGTACTGGTGTTTCCAAAGGACGCGGAAGTGCGCGAAGAAAACGTGTCCATTCTCAGCCGTCTGGGCACGGCGCTGCTGGGCTTTCGTGTGGGCGACATTATCGAATACACGTCGACCCGGGGTACGGCGCGCTACCGCATCGATGCGCTGCTGTACCAGCCGGAAGCCGCCGGAGACTACCACTTGTGAAGCCGGCAGGGCCCGTCGCACCCAGTTTCGCGCGTTTTTAGCTGTTTGGCGGGACGTTTGACCGGCCGCGAGGCGCGTGCTTACAATTCGCCATGCATTCAAGCGATTACTCAGTCCGTCCTTGACTTGTCTCAAGGGACCGGATTGCGTTTCGCAAAGGTCAGAGAAATCATGCCGGAAATACGACCATTTTGTGGCTTGCGCTTTAACGCGACCCGCACGGGCGCCTTGGACCGGGTTGTCACGCCGCCCTACGACGTGATCTCGCCCGAGGAGCGGCGGGAACTGGCCCGTTCGCCCTACAGCATGGTCCATCTCATCCTTCCGCAGGGCGGCGAGGGCCGGACGCCCTACGAAGCGGCGGCGGCCCGCTTGGCGGCCTGGATCGAGACGGGCGTGCTGGAACGGGACGGCGCGCCGTTGTACTACCTCCTGGAACAGTCGTTCAGGGACCCTGCGGGCCGGGAACGGGCACGTCGCGGCTTTTTTGCGGTGACCCGATTGCCGGAAGCGGGAGACCGCTGCATTCTCGGGCATGAGCGCACGTTTCCAAAGCCTGTCGAGGATCGTCTGGCGCTCACCCGCGCGACTTGCGCGAATCTGGGGCCGGTCTTCGCGCTGTACTCGGACCCGGAAGGCGTGCTGGCGAAATTTCTGGACCAGATGAGCACACGGCCGCCTGATATGACCGCGAGGACCTTCGAAGGCACGCTGAACCGCGTCTGGCGCGTCGCGCCGGACCCGGCGGTAGCGGCGTTTCTCAAGGACAAGACGCTCTACATTGCCGACGGACACCATCGGTTCGAGACCGCGCGTCTCTATCGCGATGAAATGCGCGCGGCGGGTCACACCGCCGCGGGCGGGGACACTCCTTGCGAATTCGTGCTCATGGGTTGTGTCGCGTTGGAAGACGCGGGGTTGAGCGTTTTCCCGACGCACCGCGTGATTGCGCGCCGCGACGGATTCGACGCGAAGGTGCTGCTGCGGGCGCTCGAACCCTGGTTTGACAGCGAAAGCGTCGACGTTGCGGCTCTTCCGGAACGGCTGGCATCAGACCCGGCGGCCTGCGCCATCGGCATGGTCTCGCGTGACCGGGCGGTGGCCCTGTTGCGGCTGCGCGACATCGACCGGACCGCGTTATTGGGCCACGACCGGGGCCCTGCCTGGCGCGATCTTGATGTCGCGGTGCTGCATCGTGGCATCCTCGAACGCAGCCTGGGCTTGCCGCCCGAAACGGAATACGGCTACGAAAAAGAGGCGGCGGCGGCAATCCGGGCGGTGCAGGAAGGCCGCGCGGAAGTCGCGTTCCTGCTCCGCGCGACGCGGCATGACCAGATTCGCGCCTGCGCCGAGGCAGGCGAGGCCATGCCGCAGAAGAGCACGTACTTCTTCCCGAAACTGCCCAGCGGGGCCGTCATTCACCGGCTCATTTAGCGGTTACTGCGCCGGGAATTCGTAAAGGCACACGCTCAGAGGCGGGAGTTGTAGCGTTTGCGTCCCGCCGGAGATCTGCTCTTCCTGGACCGTCACGAGAGGCGGTTTGCCCGGCTCGTTGTGCGCCATAGGGCCGGGCCCGGTAAGCACCCAGCGCCTGCCCGCGCCGGTATTGCAGCCCGACACTTCGAGTTCCAGTTCCCGCGCTTCGATGGCCGGATTCACGACGGCGACGGTCAGTGAACCGCGGTCTTCGGTCCATGCGGCGGCAATGTCGAGGTACGCGGGCGCATCGCTGACCTCGACCGGGATCGCGCCGTAGTGGTTGCGGTACAACTGAAGCACGAGCCCGGTTGTGTCGAACGCGGCGGCGGTCTTGCTGGTCTTGACGCAACCGATGACATTCACCGTCTGCGCATAATTCGCCATGTAGACGATGTCGCTCGATCGAAAGTATTCATGGAGACCCATGGCGACGCCGACCGCGTCCTTGAGAAAGTATGGCGTGCCGAGTTCGCCGTAGACGTGGTCGCCGTACCAGTAGTTCCATTCGTCCATGCAGATGGGGACCTGCTTGCCCGCGAGAGCCGGGATAGTCTTGTGCGCCTCGCGGTGCGCGCTGACCTTGGCGCGAATGGACTGCCGGATTTGGCGCACGTGTGTCGAGACCCGCGGGGAACCGCCGCAGTAGAAGTGCTCGCTGAGCAGGTCCATGTGGTCGGCGCATTCGGCGAGCATGGTGTCGGACCACTTGCCCGTTGCGCCGACCGCGACCAGTTTGACGGACGCGTCCGCGGCGCGCATGGCTTCGGCGAACGCGTTGTGTTTGTTCACGTATTCCTCGAGCGGCATATGGCCGAGCTGCCAATCACCGTACATCTCGTTGCCGATGCCCCACCATACGACGCCATACGGCTCCGGGTGGCCGTGTTCCGCGCGCAACCTGCTCATCGGCGAATCGGCCGGACCATTGACATATTCGAGTTCTCCGAGCGCGAGCGACAGGTCGCCGAGGCCGCTGTTCACGACGATGTACGGCTCCGCGTTCACTTCGCGGCAGAACGTCAGGAATTCGTTGATGCCGAAATCGTTGTGCTCAATGCCCTGCCAGGCCGGGTTCTTGCGCGGCGGGCGCTTGTCCGGGTCGCCAATGCCGTCATTCCAGTTGTAGCCGCTGACGAAGTTGCCGCCCGGCCAGCGATAGATGGGCGCGTTCAATTCCTTGAGCACGGCGAGCGTGTCGGCGCGCATGCCGTGCACATGATCGGCGGGCATGAGCGACACCGCCCCGATGTCGGCGCGGCCCGGGCCGCGCACGAGGACCTCGAGCGCGCCGTCATCGGTGTCCGCGCCTGCGGTGAACGAAAGGGGATAGGTGCGGAATGCGCCGGCAAAGTTGCCGAGCGTAATCGTCTGCCGCTGCGCGGGTGCGGCGCCCCACGCTAGGCTTACTTCAACGGACGCGAGGCTGCCCGAGCCCGCCAACACGATGCGGCCCGTATAGACCTTGCCGGATACGAGCCCGAGCCCGCCATGGGCGATGCCCGCGGGCGCGGTCTTGGCCTCGATGCGCGGCATGTGCTCGCCCACGTAGGGCGCTTCCTGCGTCATGGTCACGGCGTTCACGTCGCCCAGCTTGCGCCAAGGGGACTCTTCTTCCCCGATGCCGTAGAAGAATTTGCGGTCCTCGAGCATCTCGGCCCAGATACCGCCATAGATACACCGGCCCAAGTGCTCGATGAACTGACCGTAGAGGTACTTCGAAATGAGGGCGCCGGTCTTTGAAGTCTCGATTCGCGCCACCGGTTGAGACGATTCCGTCTTCAGCAATGCGAGGTCGAGGTCATCGAACCACGCCTTGCCCGAGGCCGTGCCCCAACCGCCCAGCAGGCAGTTGATCTGGACTTCTTCGTTCTCCTCGCTATCGAACACGAGTTCGACGCGCGTCCAATCGTGCGTGCCCGTGACGGCCCCGGTTTGCAGTGGCTGCATATTGTGCAGATTCAGGAGCGCGCCACGCCCGTTCTGCGTCGTGACGTTCTGTGTCTTGACCCAGCCGGTCAGGCGGTACTGCGACCATGGTTCGATTCCGGCCGTGACACACCAGGCGGCGTCCGCGCCATCCTCGGAAGCGACAGCCACGCAGTGCCCGCCTCCGCGCCCGCCTTCCTCGAACGTGAAGTCCGCCTTGCCGCCCCACGTCTGGGTCGTCCAGCCCGCGGGACCATCACCGCCCTCTTCTTCGAAGGATGCGTTCTTGATGCTGTCCGCCATGACGCGACCTTTCACCGGGAACACTATGCAGAGCGTCAGGACCGCTACGAACAGAAATCTCGCGGGCACACTCGCGACGGGCACTCTCATTCTCGGACCTCCCCGTGTATGGTGCGGGCATTATGCGGACCTGGCGCCGTTTCGGCAAATCAGCCTTGCCCGGATTGCGGCCCGGAGAGTCATCCGCCTAAAGGGCGGGCGCCGGCAGAAGCAAGTACCAGTGGCCGCCGACATTGAAGATTACGCGAGGGCCAAGCCCGGCCACGGCCGCGATTTCAGGATGATTCTTCAACAGCACGCGATAGAAGCGCGTGTCGCGGCGCAGTTCCGTGAGCGATTCGTCCGCGTAGTCTTCTTGCTGCCACGTGTCGCCGCATAACGTGAAGACGTGCCCGTTTGCTTCGCGAGTGGCGCCCGCTTCCACAGCTTGGGGGGAATCCTGCAAGGGCGCAGGAGCGGCGCCAAGCTGCGCGGCAGGCGGCGCGGCCTTGGGCGGCTGCGCTTCCGTGGCATGGTCCCCGCGCATGGTTCCGCCGTAGCCGCCATACCCGCCGCCGTATCCCCCAACTGTGGGCGCTCGGCGGTGCCTCTCAAGACGGTCTTCACCGAGAGACGGCACGGACTGCGGCGCGGGGAGCGGCTCGGGCACGGCTACGACCGTCTCCGCCTGGGCCGGGGGCGTTTCAGCAAGGACGGGCGGAGGTACTTCCTGCTCTATTGGTGCGGGCGCGGACACCGCCGCGACCGGGGGCTGGGCAGGCGCTGGCGCAGGAGCGGGTTCGAGACCACCCAAATCCCGCGCCGCCGCGCCAATGCGTGCATCAAATCGGATATCCCCGGTCTCCTGCTTTTCAGTTATTCCATCGAGGCGGACCGGCGGCTGCGGTGCGGCGCGAGGCGCCGCGACAGGAGGCGGGGCCTGCATCGGGATTTCCATGGCCGGCGAAGGAGCAAGGCGGGCAGGCGGCATATCCGCGGACGGCTCCGGGACCGGCGGCTCGGGCGCTGGGGTATCGGAGACTTCGGGCGCAGCCTCCGGCGCGGTGTCCAGCATAACGAAGTAGGTCCCTTCCGGCACGTGCGGCCGTCCGGACACTTCCGGCGCGGTAATCATTCCATCGCCCCGGCTTGGCTGCGGCGCGCCCGCGGCCGTTTCCATCTTCGCCTCGGGCTGCGCGCCCGGAATCCGCTGCGCTCTGGCCGCGTCGGCGGCGGCTTCCGTGGCTGCTTCCGGCATCGGCGACGGAGGCGCGGCTTGCTCCCGCGCCAATTGCGTCCGTGTTGACACGTAGCTTGTGCGCGAGAACATCAGGCCCATCACGACGAGGAAACACGCTGCGGCGGCAAGCACCGGCCACAAGCGCACGGGCGCGGCCCGGGGACGCCGGAACCGGATGCGCACGCCGCGCATTTCGTCCAGCACGGCCGCTTCCAGCGCTTCTGGGGCGCGCACGGGCTCCAACTCACGGTATAGCGCGTCCACGCGGCGCCACGCGTCGAGTTCCACGCGCAATGCCGGGTCCGCCGCGATACGCGCCTCGAACGCCGCCCGCGCCCCGGTGTCCATCTCGCCGTCGAGGTAGGCCGAAAACTGCTCGCGTATGTCTTCGTGCTCGCCGTTCATGTCTTACAACACGCCATTTTGTTCCAAGCACGCGCGCAACAGGCGCCGCGCCTGATTCAGCCGCGATTTCACGGTGCCCTCAGGACATTCGAGGGCGTCCGCGATCTCCTCGTAACTGCGCTCATCGAAAATCCTAAGCACGAACGCCAGCCGGTATGCGTCAGGCACCTGTTCCAGGCACGCCTCCAGCGCCGCCTGCAATTCACCGCGCTGCGCACGCTCGCGCGGCGTATCGCAATCCGCCGCGGCCGCCTGCGCCGCGCCCGGCGCCGCTTCCTCGAGCCCTTCGAGCGAAATCGCCTGGCCCCGGCCCTTGCGGCCCCGGTCGCGCACCCGGTTCCGCGCAAGGTTCACCGCGATCCGGTACAACCATGTATACACTCGCGCCTCGCCGCGGAAATCGGCCATGCCGCGATACGCCCGCAGGAACACCTCCTGCGCTACGTCCAGCGCGTCCTCGCGGTTGCCCAGGAAGCGATACAGCACCGCGTAGACGCGATCTTTGTACCGGCGCATGAGCGCCTCGAACGCCGCGTCGTCGCCTTCCTGACACGCCGTCACGAGCGCCATGTCCGCTTGCCGCGTGCCTTCGCGCAATGCTTCCACGGACCGCCTGACTCCGTTCATATCTTTGGACACCGGTTGGGGAAAAGGGTTCGCCGCCATTCTACACGCCCCGGCGCAGGCAAGGGAACCCGCGCGGTGATTCACGACCCCGGGAACACGAGGGCGCCGCACCCGTCTGCAGTCTTGGAGGCAGCGACAGGGACGTCGCGTCCGCGGGGAGAATTGTTTATAGTGTCATTCCTTATGCGCAACGACATAATTCCCCTGTTCGTTGTCCAAGCTTCAGCGTGCGGATTTTCGGGGACAACCTGACGGTTGAACGACGAACAAGGGGCGTCGATTGTGACGCCGTGTATAGAGGCAAGAATGGAGGAACAGATGAGCGTTCTGGATGCTGCTTTGGCGTATGCGCGGGGGCGCCGGGCCGATTTTTTGAGCCGCTTGCGGGAACTGGTTGCGATTCCGAGTGTTTCGACGTTGCCGGAGCACAAGGACGACATGGCGCGCACTGCCGAGTGGCTGGCGGCGGCGTTGCGCGCATTGGGCATGGCCCGGGTCGAAATCGTGGCCACGGCGGGGCATCCCGTCGTGTATGCGGAGACGGAGCAGCGGCCGGACCGCCCGACGGTGCTGGTCTACGGGCACTATGACGTGCAGCCGGTCGATCCGGTCGCGGAATGGCGCACGGACCCGTTCGCGGCGGCGGTCGAGGGCGACTATCTGTATGGGCGCGGCGCGTCGGATATGAAAGGCCAAATCTGGGCGCAACTGTGCGCGGTCGAGGCGCTGGCGGCGCAGGGCGCGTTGCCGGTGAACCTGAAATACCTGGTCGAGGGCGAGGAGGAGGTCGGGTCGCCGCATCTGGAGGCGTTCATCGAGGCGCGACGCGACCAACTCGCCTGCGACGTGGTCTTGAACTGCGACAGCGGCGTCCACGCGCCGGACCAGCCGTCGATCACGTATTCGCTGCGCGGGCTGGCCTATTTCGAACTCGAACTTCAGGGCGCGGCCAAAGACCTGCACAGCGGCCTGTTCGGCGGGTCCATCCGCAACCCGGTCCACGTCCTGTGCGAACTGATTGCGGGCATGCACGACAGCGCGGGGCGGGTCACCTTGCCGGGTTTCTACGACGATGTGCGGGAACTGGACGCCGAAGAGCGCGAAGTCTTGCGGCGCGTTCCGTACAACGACGAGGGCTGGCTGCAACTCGCGGGCGCCCGCGGCCTGTACGGCGAGGCGGGTTATACGACGACGGAGCGCGTGGGCGCGCGTCCGACGCTCGAGGTCAACGGCATCTGGGGCGGTTTCACGGGCGCGGGCGCGAAGACGGTGCTGCCCGCGCGCGCGTCGGCGAAAATCTCGATGCGGCTCGTGCCGGACCAGCGGCCCGAGCAGATGGAGGCGTGTCTGCGCGCGTATCTCGAAGCCAACGCGCCCGAAGGCGTTGCGTGGACGCTGCGCGAGCATTCGCGCGGGCCTGGCGCGATCACGGACCGCAAATCGCGGTATATGCGCGCGGCGGCGGAGGCGCTGCATGAGGTATTCGGCGTCGAACCGACCTTCAAGCGCGAGGGCGGGAGCGTGCCTGTGGTAGGCATGATGCAGGCGCGACTCGGCGTGGATTCGGTGATGCTGGGGTTCGCGCTGCCGGACGACGGCATTCACGGCCCGAACGAACGTCAATACCTGCCGAATTTCTACAAGGGGATCGAGGCGTACATCCGGTTCCTGGGCGGGCTCTCGGCGCGGGGTGCGTGAACGGCGGGGCTAGCGCTTCTTGAACGCGGACAGCGCTTTCCAGGCGCATTTTTCCCACGTGTATTCTGCCACGCGTTTCGCGGCGCGGCGGCGCAAGTCGAGGCTTTCGGGCCCCTGCTGGATGGCGCGGCGCAGACTGCGCACGAATGACTCAACGCTTTCGTGGTTGTAGAAGATGGTGTTGTCGGCGGCCACTTCGGGGATTGCGCCGAGGTTCGGCGTGACCAGCATGCCGCCGGCGCGCAACCCTTCGAGCACGCGCTGGCCGCTGCCGTCGTGCAGTGCGGCGAAGACGATGGCCGCCGCGTTCTGATACAGCCCGGCGAGTTGCGCGTCCGGGCAACGCTCGATGCGCACGCCGCGCGGGCCCCACGTAGGCGGCTCCGCGCTGCACGCCGTGCCGGTCACCACGAAATTGTGGGGCGTTTCCTTCTGAATCTGGGCGAGCCCCTTGAAGATGAGCGGATAATTGTGGGTCTTGCACGTGTCGCCCACAATCATCAGGTACGGTTTCTCGACAATCGAGCTGTTCGGCTCGCTGAATACGGTGTCCACGCCCGGCGGCGCCACGACGACCTTGTCCAGCGGCACGTCCAGCACTTCGAGACACCGGCGCCGCGTGTGTTCGGACGTCGCGATGATGCCGTGAGCCTGCGCGCAGACGCGTTTTGCCTGCTTCAGGTCGTCCGCGAGGTCGCCGCCCGGCTCCCAGGGCCGCACGTCGACGATGTACAGCCACGTGGGCAGCGGGGGACTGACCGGCGCCGCGGCCAGCGGCGCAAGCAACGCATTCACCCCTGCCTTTCTCGCGGCTCGCGCCAGTGGTCCGCCCACGCCAAGCATGCCCGCGAGCCCGCCGCGGCCGCCGCTCACCTTGCCGATGGCGACGCGCATCCAGCCTTCATAGGAGGCATGTTGCTCCTCGCTGGTGAACAGGAACAGGCGCGCCTGGTCCTGCATGCGCCGCAACGTTACCAGCAGGCGGCGCATGTAGCGTTCTTCATCCCCGTAGCAGCAGCGATGCTGCACGTCGGGTGTCAATACGCCAAGATGCATCGCGAATCTACAGCTTTCTGGCGCCCGTACTCGTACTCGCCATAACAAGGACCAAAAGAACCATGAGGATACGCCCGCAGACTATAAGAGGCGGAACGCCGCGGAAAGGCCGGCATTCCGCCCCAATCCAGACAGGCGCCGTTATTTCGCGCTGGTCGCCCAATCGATGAGCACGCGCGCGACTTCGGGCCGCGTGAATTCCTCGGGCGGCATCTCCCCGCGCTGCAGCATTTCACGCACCTTCGTGCCGCTGAGGAAGACGTGGTCTTCCGGCCCGCCGGGGCAGGTCTTCGGCGACGCCATCCCGCCGGTTATCTTGGAGTAGAAGGCGTGTTCGAAGAACAGCGGCGTGATATCCAGTTCCGCGCGGTCGAATTCGTCAAAAATGTAGTGGGCGTCGTAGGTGCCGTAATAGTTGCCGACGCCCGCGTGGTCGCGGCCCACGATGAAGTGCGTGCAGCCGTAGTTCTTGCGGATGATCGCGTGCATGATTGCTTCCTTCGGGCCCGCGTACCGCATGTTCACCGGCATAATCGAGAGCATGACGTGTTCGTGTGCGTAATACCGGTCCATGAGAACCTTGTAGCACTTCATGCGCACGTCGCCGGGGATATCGTCGCTCTTGGTCGTGCCCATGAGCGGATGTATGAGCAGGCCGTCGCAGATTTCCAGCGCGCACTTCGTCAGATACTCATGCGCGCGATGGATGGGATTCCGCGTCTGGAACGCGACGATACGCTTCCAGCCGCGTTCGGTAAAGGCGGCGCGTGTCTGCGCCGGCGTCAGGTTGCACTCCTGATGCTCGATCTCGCGCGCCTGGAGCACGTCCAGTTCCCCCGCGAGATAGACCGGCCCGTGCGCGTAGGTATAGGCCACGCCCGGGTGCTTCTCGTCGGTAGTCCGGTAGACTTTCTCCGCGATCTCGCGCTTGTCAAGCGAGAATTTCCCGCTGAGATGCAGGATTGCGGCCAGGTCGCCGCGGTCGTCCGCGATCGCGACTTCCTGCCCCACTTCAAGGCGGTCCGCGTCGTTCTGCGGGACATGCAGCAGCAGCGGAAAGGTCCAGGGGATGCCGGGCCGCAGATGCATCGTGCCGAGCACGCGGCGGGCTTCTTCTTCGTTCATGAAGCCCGTCAGCGGGCTGTACAGGCCCTTGGCGATGCCGTCGATCTCGAACGCCAGGTAGGTGTCGACCTGGATGCGCGGCAGCGTGCGCGCCTTCGTCCGCGCCGCCTCAAGGGCGGCCCCTTCGAGCAGGCGGTTGACCAGCGCACCGCCGTGAGGCTTAATAGGCATGATGCTCTACTCCTTTTCAGTGTAAGCGCCACATTGGACCGCGGAAGATTCCCGGTTTCGCCTTTTGAACCGGGGAAAGAAACGCCATTATATCAGCGGAATCGGGAGGTCTCAAGCATAGAATGCGCGGGACGGAATGCGACGCGCCGTCCCCTTGAAGGCCGCACGATTCAGCCTTATACTGACGCATCTGGCAGAATTCGGGGAGACGAACATGCGCGTATTGGTTACAGGCGGTGCGGGTTTCATCGGGTCCCATTTATGCGAGGCGCTGCTGGCGCGGGGCGAGCAGGTATTCGTGCTGGACGACCTGAGCACGGGCCGCTTCCAGAATATTGAGCCGCTTGCTGCACGGCTGACGTGCGTCATCGATTCCACGCTGAACCAGCAGATCGTGCGGGAACTGGTGCGGGAAGTGGACGTGGTGTATCACCTGGCCGCGACGGTGGGCGTGCAGTTGGTCGTCAACGCGCCGATCCGGACAATCGTCAACAACATTCGCGGCACGGAAACGGTGCTGGAAGAGACCTGCCGTTACCGCAGGCGCCTGCTTATCACCTCGACGAGCGAAGTGTACGGCAAGAGCATGAAGGAGGTGTTTGAGGAAGAAGACGACAGCGTCATAGGCCCGACGAGCCGGCATCGCTGGGCGTATGCGGCGTCCAAGGCCATTGATGAGTATCTGGCGATGGCGTATTGGCGCGAGAAGCGGCATCCGGTCGTCATCTGCCGCTTGTTCAATACCGTCGGTCCGCGCCAGACGGGCCGCTACGGCATGGTCATTCCCACGTTCGTGGCGCAGGCGCTGCGCGGCGAGCCGCTGACGGTCTACGGCGACGGGAAGCAGTCGCGCTGTTTCGCGTATGTGGGCGACATCGTGCCGGCCTTGGTCGGCTTGATGGAGCAGTGCGCGCTGTGCGGTGACGTATATAACATAGGGAACGACCAGCGCGTCACGATTGAAGAACTTGCGCAACGGATCATCGAGCGCACGGGCAGCAAGTCGCAAATCCGGTATGTTCCCTATGACGCGGCCTACGGTCCGGGCTATGACGACATGCGGCACCGCCGGCCTTCCCTGAAAAAGATACGCGAGGCCATCGGCTATGAGCCCAAGACCTCGCTCGACGCCATTCTCGACGCCGTCATTGCGGATATCCGCGGGCGGCTGGATGCGGATGACTGAGCCCGGATGCCGGCGCGCCGGCCCCGGCACGTCAGTTGGGCGCAAAGCAGAAGCCGTCTTCCGTGCCGGAATCCGGGCACGGATAGCAGCCGCCCGCATTGTAGAACTGCACGACCCGGAGCAGTTCGGACAAGTCGATCCGCCAGTCCGCGGGGGCGTAGTCGAGGTCGTGCGGCGGGCACCATTGGCCGCCCGGCCCGGGCGCGTATCCATCTTCCGTGCCCAGTTCGCAATGGTGGCTCTTCGTGTTATAGAACTGGATGACGCGCAGCAGCTCGGCGAGGCCGATGCGGAAATCGCCGTTCTGGTCCGCGGTATGGCCGCAATCATCGAGGATGATGACCGTGCGTACGACGGGTTCGGCTTCGTTCCCCTGGCTGTCTGCGACACGGTAGGTGACGGGGTATTCGCCGGGTGAGTGCTCCACAATGCTGCTCTCGGCCCGGATGAAGGCGGTCCTGTCGCCGTCTACGAGGTCGAAGGCCATCGCGCCGGGGTCCATGAAGTCGTCGAAGCAACGCAGCGTCACTATGGCGTCGCCTATGAGCACGAGCGTGGGCGCGGTGGAATCGGCGACCAGCACATGGCGGACGGACGGCTGGGCCTCGTTGCCTTCCGAATCCGACACCCGATAGGTCACCGTGTATGCTCCCGGCGTGTCTTCATCCACAGTGTTTTCGACCTGCAGCAGCGCCGTAAGGTCGCCCTGGCGCGAGTCCGCGGCGATGGCGCCCGGGTCGGCATAGGCCGTGCCCGCTTCGTGCAGGAGAGTCTCCGGCCCGATTAAAGTAATGACCGGCGGCGTCGTGTCGGCCACATGGACCAGGCGCTGCGCGTCGGCCGTATTGCCCGACGCGTCTTCTACCGAATAGGCGACGGTGTAATCGCCCAGCACGGCGACGTTCACGTTGTCCGTCACCACAATGGCGGCGGTGAGGTCGCCATCCACGGTGTCCGCGGCGGTGGCGCCCGGGTCGGCATAGGGGGTCGCTGCTTCATGCGTCAGTTCAGAGGGGCCTGTGACCGTGATTATGGGGGCGGTCGTGTCCACGACATGAACGGCGCGCAACGCTTGTGCCGGATTACCAGACGAGTCGGCCAGTGAATAGGTGACCGTGTAATCACCCGGAATCGCCGGGTTCACGTCATTCGCGGTCTGTATGGCCGCGGTGAGATCGCCGTCGTAGTTGTCGAACGCGGTGGCACCTGGGTCATTGTAGGGTTCGGGCGCTTCGTGGGTCAGGGGATTGTCTCCCGTGACGGAGAGCACGGGCGGGACCTCGTCCACGACATGAACCGTGCGCACGGCCGGGATGGACACATTCCCCGCGGCGTCCTGCGCGGTATACGTCAACACGTACGCGCCCAGTATCTCCGTATCGGCCATGCCGATGACGACTACGGCCGCGCTGAGGTCGCCGTCGAGCGCATCCCACGCCACGACCCCCGGTTCTGCGAAGGGCTCTCCGACGGGGACGGACATGTCCGCAGGCCCCAGGAGCGTCACGAAAGGAGGTTGCGTGTCAACGACATGGACAGTTCGCGAGACGGTTACCGCATCGTTGCGGTTGGCGTCACGCACGTCGTAGGCCAGCACGTACGTGCCGGGCGTCATGACATCCACGCTCCCCGTCACCCGTATCTCGGGGGTGATGTCACCGCTGAAGGAGTCCCACGCGGTCGCGCCGGGGTCATTGAACGGTTCGGCCGCCTCGACGGTCATTTCCGCGTCTCCGAGCATCGTGATGACGGGGATTGTGCGGTCGCGCACGTCCACGATGCGCGTCGCCGTCAGCGCAAAGTTGCCCGCGGTGTCCTCGACATCATAGGTGACGCTGAACGTGTCGATCAGGCTCGGATTGACGTTGTTCGTCATGTTCAAGCGTTCGCTGATGTCGCCCTCCCGGTCGTCCATGGCAGTTGCGCCGGGATCGAGGTACGGCTCCCCTGCTTCGGCCGTCAACCGGCCCGGTCCGTTCAGCGCGATGACGGGGGCTACCGTGTCGATGATGAGTTCATCGGTGGTGCTGTCGTGCCCTTCGCGGTTGTACGCGCCTACGGCCCGGACGCGCACGTCGTACACGCCGTCCGGCAGCGGGTCGGGCACGTTATGAACCCACTCGTTGTTATCGACGAGGACAGCGCGCCACGTGGCGCCGTCCAGGCTCAGCCCCAGCGCCACCGAGTAGCGCACCGTGCCGGTAATGGCCGGGCGGGAATCGTTGGTGATCAACGGGTCGACCGTCAGTTCGGGCGCGGGCGGGTAGTAAGAGCCCAGCACGGCGCGGACGTATTCGGGCACGGTTGCGTCGAGGCCGCCTATGTTCTCGAATTCCTCATAGTTCAGCGCGCCGTCCAGGTCGAGGTCGCCCAGGGACGACAACGGCAGGTCGGCGCCGTTCGAGTAGGGGGCATAGTCGCCCTCGAGCGACAACCCCGCTTTCAGGATGTCGGCAAAGGCCTGGTCGAGCGTCGCCAGCGCGGCCATGATGTCGAACACGGGGGCCAGGAACGGGATACCGGGTTCCACACGGAGCAAGGCCAGATTGGCGTCATGAACCTGTTGCACCGTCTCATGGAGCGGGTGATGTTCATCGCACAAGATAGCCGCGAGCACGGAAATTTCGTAGCGGTCCGGAATCATGCTGACGTCCGCGTCGGCGGTTTGCCAGACGTCCTCCTCGAACGCGAATTCATAGAAATCGCGGCCTTGGCTCTCGAACGTGACCGCCACGTCGCAATTGGGAATGGCGGCATCCGGCGCCCGGTTCGGGTCGGAGGCCTCGTCGGCATAGACCTCCGGCGAACCGCCGCGTATGAACGTCCACGTGAATTCGCGGTCATTGGAGGCGCCGTCGCCGTCCAGGTCGGACGCGGCGGCAAACGGCTCTGCGCTTTCGTACTGGAGGCCGGCGATTGGGGCGGTCAGGGCCATGTCCTGGACGATGCTGTCTGCGGCTTCCTGGGAGCTTGCGGCGAACAGGGACAGATACCCGATATAGGGCAGGAACAGTTCCGCGGCGGGGTCTGCTTCAAGCGCGGCGCGATTGTCCGCGTATACGAGGGCCAGCGGGTCATGGAGCGGGTGCCTCCCGTCGCAGAAGACCCGGCCCAGCAGCGCAAGTTCGTAGCGGTCAGGAATGCCATTGTCACCCCAGTCCGCGTCTTTCCATTCGATACCCTGCTGCAACGCGACGAAGAATGCCTCTGCCTCGTCATCGAACACGCTCGGATCCGGGCACGTGGGCAGGTCGTCGGGGCCGCAGCCGGCCGTGGATGCCGCGATGGCGTATTCGACGTGGGCGCACTCCTGGTCTACAACCCAGTCATATTCGAACAGGTTCGAGATTTCGTCGCCGTCCGGGTCGCCGAGGGACGCAAGCGGAAACGCCATGTCCAACTCGAAGACGCTGTATGCCGCGGTGAGAGAGAGCGCGGAAACGATGCCGTCGCGCAAGTCAGGCGATATGGCGCAGAACGCTGCAATCGCGTCCGTATAAGGTTCCAGCGCTGCAAAGCCGGGCTCCGATTCGAGTGCGGCGGCGTTGGAGGCGATAGCGGCCTGAAGCGGGTCATGTCCGGGATATGACGTGTCGCAGCACAGGCGCGCGGCGAGAGCGAGTTCGAAACGGTCCGGAATGCCGTTGCCGTCCAGGTCAGCGAAAGGCCAAGCGCCGCCGAGTTGTGCGTCATAGAGCGCGTTGCCCTGCATTTCCAGAGCCGTAGCTTGGGCGCAGTCCAACAGGCCGCCGCCGAGCCAATAGGCTTGGACACCGCGGAAACTGCCATCGTCCAGGCGCTTCAGCGGATACCAGACCGCGTCGTAAATCGTGTCGTCGTCCACGAGGTCGAGGGCGACCGTGCCCGCGCCCGTCATGCCGGAAACGGTGACAAAACAGGTGGCGTCCGCGCCTGACATGTCCGAAATCACGGCATCGGATACACTGGCCGAAGTGCGCACGGAGAAATCCGTGACATCGACACCGGTAACGGGCTCGGTGAACTTGACCTCAAAGATGACCTCCGGCGCGTCCGTCGGATTAGCGGCTTCCGCCAAAGGGCGAATACTGGCAACCACGGGCGGGGTGGAATCCGCGAGCCAGGCCGCGTAGCACTGGCGCACCGCGTTTTCCATGAACGTCAGGAAACCCTCCGCATTCAGGTGGAGCGGGTCCATCTCGCCGTCATCTATTTTCATGACGATACGCGGGTTGTACAGGTCTGGCCTGCCATTCGGGAAATTGGCGTAGCCGTTCTCCGGCCCGTCGGGTATGCCGGCTTCGCCCGGTTCCACCCCCTCGGCAGGCACGCCAAAAACGTGCTGGACATAGCCGAAATTGTGGATGTACGTGACGCGGCCGGGAAACTCTTGCGCGAGTTCAATCTTGCGCCGCTCCAATTCGGCCCAAATGTCGTGTACTTCCCGGACGATTTCGAGCACTTCCTGCCGGTTGGCGGGTATTGGATAGCCCCAGTAGGTGACCGCCCAGTGCGTGATGCTTTCGTAGTCCCAGACTTCGCCGAAA
Organism: Candidatus Hydrogenedentota bacterium; assembly: GCA_018005585.1. Classification (NCBI taxonomy): domain Bacteria; kingdom Pseudomonadati; phylum Candidatus Hydrogenedentota; species Candidatus Hydrogenedentota bacterium. Next base: position 27,199 of record JAGMZX010000009.1, read on the forward strand.
TCGTTGATCATGAAGCCTTCGTACAAGTTGACGTAATCGTAGCCCAGCAAGGCCACGCGCACGTCCGGGCGCTGGTCGAGGCAGAACTGCACCACGTTCCGGATGTGGCCGATGATTTCGGCCATCATCGTATCGACCTGCGCCGGGCTCATGAATTGTTTCCATGTGTGAACGATGTCGTTGCCGCCCAGGCTTACGTGGCAGATATCGAGCGTGGGCAAGGCAGCCAGCCGGTCCGCAATCTTCTGAAGCTGCTCCGGCGTGTCCCAGCCTTCCGCGAAGATATTGGTCAAACCGATACTGCCATCTTCGCGGTACTGCCCGAGGTCGAATTCCGGGCGGGCAAGGACTTCCTCGAGCGCGGGCGGCGATTGCAGCGCGTAGGGGAAAAACACCCAACTGTCGCCAACGTCCAGGATGCGCGCGATATCCCCCCGCGCGCATACCGCGAAGCAGCATAATGACAGCACGACACCGCACGACCGCCGAAACGCATCCCGCTTGCCAACTGCGTTCCGCGCGCGCCTTGCCTTGCCGCACCACACGCTCCGCCGCTGCATTCTCACGGGTACTCGTCCACCGATTCGCCTCTTACCTAATGCGTGCGACCGTTGCTTCCCCCTCTTCCTGAGCTTCGGACGCTATTATACCCCGAAACGGTTTCACGCGTGGCGTGCGACGGGCGCCGCTGTTGGCCGGGTGTCGAAAAGCACCAGACCGTCGAATATGGCTTTGTGCCTGACAAACGGCCCGGACCGCGCGCCAAACACCGCCCGCGGCGGACGGCTGCGAACCGCCCGCCGCCATGCGTCTCCGTGACTACGGGTCAATAGTTCTCGGGGACAATTTCAAAATAGGACTGCGGATGCCCGCATATGGGGCATTTCATCGCGGCCTTTGCGCCCTCGTGAACAAAACCGCAGTTCCGGCAACGCCATTTGACTTTTCCGGGCTTCTGAAATACCTGGCTGTCTTCCAGATTCTTCAACAGCGCCTGATACCGTTCCTGGTGTTCCTTCTCGATCTTCCCGATGCCTTCGAGGACGCGGGCAATGTCCGCGAAGCCTTCCTCGCGTGCCTCGGCGGCCATTCGAGGATACATGTCAGTCCATTCCTCGTTCTCGCCCGACGCCGCGGCTTTCAGATTGTCGAGGGTGCCGCCGATACCGCCCAATGCCTTCAAGTGGAGCTTGGCATGCTCCTTCTCCTGTTCGGCCGTCTCCAGGAAAATCGCCGCGATTTGCTCATACCCCTCCTTCTTGGCGACGGAAGCGAAATAGGTGTATTTGTTCCTTGCCTGCGATTCGCCGGCAAAGGCTGCCCAAAGGTTCTTCTCGGTTTTTGAGCCATTCAATTCCGCCATGATACAGACTCCTTGGTTTCTTGCGGCAGGTTTGCATGTACATAAACATTTATGTAACAATTGCATTCAAACCCGCGCGCATGACGACGTGCCGGAAGCGTTCAATCTAGGGCAACGCGCCACGGCTATGCAACCTCTTGCCGGATGAGGTGTGACATCATGGAAAGACCCGCGCTGAGTCCAAATGAAAATGGCCACTCAAGGGGACGCGTGCAGAATAGGGGCAAACAAGCCGGACGCTCGTCCTCTGACAGCCCGAGAATGGGAGGGACTGTCACGTCTCCGGTCGAACGCACGGAGAGGCATGACCGGTCTAGGGAGGTTTGCCTGGACCGCGTTTGCCTTTCTGGTGTCTGGGCTTGGGTTGACTAAGAGGCGAGAACCTTATTACCATGAATTCAGGTTCAGTCTTGAATATGCGTTCAGTACCCAGGAAGGATGCGGAGTATGGCATCTGGCCAAAGAGCACGAGAACTTGTACGAACCTGCGGCTGGCCCCATCCTGGGTGCCGCCAAGTGCAGCTCTGGCAAGGAAAAGGTATCAGCACAGAAGTGTCGTGGCCCCGTCCCGGAGACCGGGGCCGTTTTGTTTCCTGCACGGGGATGTCATGTTGCGTATGCCGGAAGGTTGCGCGGCGCGGCGCGCCGCATGACAGACACGTGTACACACCCTTTAGGAATGCCGGCCTTTAAAGATGGGTGCGGCGATGATATTCCGCGGAGCCCGTGTCTGCATGACTCCGGCAGGGTCTGCCGGTGCTTTCTGGAAAGCTATTGGAGGAAATCCGAGCATGGCTAAGCAGATTCACATCACCGCGCAGGACAGGCAGCGGCTGCTGGAATGCCTCGCCGTGGTGCACGAGTTTCCGGACAAGCGTGACCTGCCGCATATCCGGCAGCTGGAGGAAGAGATTGCGCAGGCACAGATAATCATCGATGCGCTCATGACTCCCGAGGATGTGGTCACGATGAATTCGCGCGTACAGCTGAGGGACGTTACCGCGGACAGAGACCTGGAATGCACGCTGACGTATCCCGGTGAACGCGACCCGGACAACGAGAGCGTGTCGGTGCTCGCGCCACTGGGCGCGGCCATACTCGGGTATAGGGTGGGCGATACCTTTGTGGCAGACTTGCCCGAAGGACGGACGCAGTTCCGCATTGAGAGTGTCCGTCATCGGCCCTAGGAGGCCGGAAATTGCCCGCCACGGGTTGCCCATGACCGGCTCAACCGGTCTCAAGCCTCGCAAGGCACGATGCCTTATGCATATGCATTACTTGTGGAGACCAGCAGCATGAAGTTCAAGGGTCTGGTCCTTGGGATACCCAAGGAGATTATGCAACATGAGTACCGGGTGTCGGCGATACCTGAAACGGTGGCAAAACTGACGGATGAAGGCGCGCGTGTACTGGTGGAAAGCGGCGCGGGCGCGGCGGCGCATCACCATGATGACAGGTACCGGGAAGCGGGCGCCGGGATTGTTGCCGACAGTGACGCCGTCTTCGCGGAATCGGGCGTGATATTGAAGGTCAAGGAGCCTCAATTCGACGCTCGGAAGAACCGACACGAGGTCACGATGATGAAGCCGGGCCAGGCGCTGGTGGCCTTTCTCCACCCGGCTTCGCCGGCCAACCACCAGATGGTGCGGGACCTCGCCGCCCAAGGGGTGACCAGTTTCACGCTGGACGGCGTGCCCCGCATATCAAACGCGCAGCCCATGGACGCGCTGACGTCCATGAGTACGGTCGCGGGATACAAGAGTGTCGTGATGGCGGCGGACGAACTGGGCTGTTTCGTGCCCCTGACCAATACCGCGGTCGGGGTCGTGCCGGCCGCGCAGGTCTTCGTTGTGGGGGCGGGTGTCGCCGGACTTCAGGCGCTGGCTACGGCCAAGCGTCTCGGCGCCATCAACTTTGCCGCGGACATCCGGCCCGAGGCGATGGAGCAGGCCCGGAGCATCCGCGCGCAGATTGTCGATACCGGGGTTCCGGTTGAAGCAGCGAGAGGCGCGGGCGGCTATGCCAGGGCTTTGGCGCCGGAGTGGCTCGCGCGGGAACAGGAAGCCATTAGAGAAACGGTCTGCAAGGCGGATATTCTGATACTCTCCGCGCTCGTGCCGGGTCGCATCGCGCCCGTAATCGTGACCGAAGACATGGTCAGGGGCATGAAATCCGGCTCTGTAATCGTGGATATTGCCATTGACCAAGGCGGCAACTGCGCATTGACGGAGGCCGGCCGTACGGTTGTCAAGCATGGCGTGACCATCATGGGAGTCAAGAACATTCCCGGCTACGTTCCCGTGAGCGCTTCCTGGCTATTCGCGCACAATCTCCTTCATTTTCTCACCTACCTAGTTGAAGACGGCGCGGTGCGCGCCGACCGCCAAGACGAGATCATCGGACCGACGCTGGTAACGCTGGATGGGCAGGTGGTGCATGCGGGGGCCCTGGAGGCCATGGCGCAGCGCGCCGGAGAGAAAGGGTCTGCCTCGTGCGATTTGTGATTCTCTTGACGGTGTTCCTGGTGTCGTCGGTGGTCGGCTACCGGATTATCCGGCGGGTGCCGCCGCTTCTGCACACGCCGCTGATGTCCGGCATGAACGCTATTTCGGGCGTCACCGTATTGGGCGCGCTGACCGCGACGGCGGCGGCGCTGGCGACGGGCAGCCGGTTCCTCGGCGCCGCCGCAATTGTACTGGCCATGACCAATGTCGTGGGCGGTTTTGTCGTGACGGACCGCATGTTACAGATGTTCCGCTCCAAGAAATAACAGAAGGGCCGCTGCGCGCATGCATGGTGTGGTCGAGATTGTGTTGGCCGTCGCGATTCTTTTGGGAATCCGGCTGATGGGCGCGCCGGAAACGGCGGTCCGGGGCAATCGCCTGGCCGCCTTGAGCCTCCTGACCGCAATTCTGCTCGTTCTCTGGTCTCAAGAGTTGCTGGCGCTGCCGCTCGTTCTCGTTTCGCTGTTGGCGGGAGCTGTTCTGGGTCTGGTGCTCGCGGTCCGGGTAACGATGCTGCAGATGCCGCAGCTGGTGGCGCTGCTGAACGGGCTTGGCGGCGCGGCGTCCCTGCTGACGGCGTTCGCGGCGGCCGAAGTGTCCGCGCACGCAGGCAATCTGTATGACCTCGTGACGGGGGGATTGGCTGTTGCCGTTGGGGGTGTTACGTTGAGCGGAAGCCTTGTCGCGGCTGCGAAGTTGCACCGCCTGCTCCCCCAGCAACCCTTGCGCTTCCCGCTTGGGGTGCGGATTGCGGGGGCGATTCTCATTGTCCTGTTCGTTCTTCTGATTACGCTGGGAGGCGGTCTGGGCGGACCGGGTATCATGATGGGACTCACGCTCCTGGCTGCTGGCGCTTTGGTCTTCGGGGCGCTGTTCGCCTTGCCCGTTGGCGGCGCTGACATGCCCATCACGATATCGCTGCTGAACGCGACGTCGGGAATCGCCGCAAGCATCTGCGGCTTTGTGGTGGATGACGCCTTCCTCGTGGCCGCGGGCGCGGTCGTCGGCGCGGCGGGGCTGATTCTGACGCGCGTGATGTGCGCGGCCATAAACCGCTCGCTTCTTCAGGTGCTGACGGGCGCCACGATGGCGGGGGCGAACGCGCCCGCAGCCGATGCTGTCGCCGCGTCCGAACCCGCTGCGGGCGGAGCGCCGCTTGATTCGGCCGGTGGCCCCGCTCCGGCCGCCTTTGACCCCGTCGAGGCTCTTCTTGAGGCGAACAGAATCATCATCATTCCTGGCTACGGCATGGCGCTCGGCGAAGCGGAGGGTCCGGTACGGGACCTCTATGAACTGCTTGACCACCTGGGCAAAGACGTTCGGTTTGCCATCCATCCCGTGGCGGGCCGCATGCCGGGCCACATGACGGTGCTGCTTGCCGACGTTGATATTCCGTATGACAAGATGGTGCAACTCCAAGAAGTCAACTCCGAGTTTGCCCAGACCGACGTGGCGCTTGTCGTTGGCGCGTGTGACGTGGTGAACCCCGCGGCTATCACCGCAAGAGGCACGCCCATCTATGGCATGCCCATCCTGCATGCGCATGACGCCAGAAACGTGATCGTCTGTAATGCGGACACGAAACCAGGATACTCCGGCATCGAGAATCCCTTGTACGGCCGCGAGAATGTCGTGCTCCTTCTTGGTAATGCCGCGACAACGCTGGAGACGCTCCTGCATGACCTGGAATCGCGCATCGCTTCCCGGCAACAGACGGGGCCATGAGAGGGATGCGGCGGCCGGCCGGAACGCGGCGCGCAGCGGCCTTGAACAGGCGACTGGACCGGAGCGGCGAGGCGTGCTCGAGCCATGTGCCGGAAGCCGGACGGCGGCTTCCTGTGACGCAGAGGTTTGCCCTGTCTTGGCGCATCCTGTCAGTGTATAATCCACTTGCGCGGCTTGTGGCGGACTGGAAAGCGTCGGATTGTCGTGACTACAGGGCAACGATTGGGGCGTCGAACTGAGGACAAGAGACAGGAGCGGATGGTCAGGAGCCAGATGTCTATAGCCAGTTAGACCTTCCAGGAACCTTTTTCGCAGGGAATCGCGCCTTATGCACAACCCTCCGCGTATCTTAAGTATCGAAGATGAGGCGACCGTCCGGCGCGGCATGGCCGCCTACCTGACGGACAGTGGTTACGAGGTTATCGAGGCAGAGAACGGGCGGATCGGCCTGCAGCGCGTTCTTCTTGATGAACCGGACCTGATCCTCTGCGACTTGCGCATGCCGGAACTCGACGGCATGCGGGTGTTGTCTGAAGTGCGCCGGCTTGTTCCGGAATTGCCGTTCATCATCGTCTCAGGTTCCGGTGAGATGATAGACGCGATCGAAGCGCTGCGCCTGGGGGCGTGGGACTATCTCCTGAAACCCATTGAGGACATGGGAATTCTGGAACATGCCGTGAAGCGCGCGCTGGACCAGGCGCGTCTTATCCAGCAGAACCGCAAATACCGGGAGGACCTCGTCGCCACCAACCGCCGTCTGCAGCAAAGCCTGCAACAACTGGAAGAGGACGAGACGGCGGCCCGGTACATCCAGTTCCAGTTGCTTCCCCAGCGGTCGACGGTGCTCAACGGCGTCCTGTTCGATTATTTCTTGAGGACTTCCGCGTTTCTCAGCGGAGATTTTCTGGACTATTTCAAGATCAACGACGCGCAAACGGGTTTTTACGTGGCGGACGTTTCCGGGCACGGGGTCTCGTCCGCTTTCGTCACGGTGCTGCTCAAGAATACGATCAGCCATTTGATCGACGAATACCGCGAGTTCAAGAACGATACTATCCTGGACCCCGGCCGGGTACTGAAACTGCTGAATGACCGGATTCTCGCACGGAAATTCGACAAGCACCTCACCATGTTCTTCGCGGTGATCGACACGGGGCAACAGGTCATGCGGTACGGGAACGCAGGGCATTTCCCCTATCCGGTCTTTCATGACGGGCAGTCGGCACATTTCCTGGCCGACACGCATCTGCCCGTGGGCATGTTTGAGGATTGGACGTATGCTTCCAAGACGCTGACGCTGCCGGAGTCTTTCGCTTTGGCCATATTCTCTGACGGCGTCTTCGAGGTGTTCCCGGCACACCGGCTGCTCGACAAGGAGAACCGGCTGCTCTCGCTGATGGAGCCGTGCGTCCCGGACATCGAGACCGCGGTGGACGCTTTGGGGCTTGCGCGGCCAGGACAGGTGCCTGACGACATATCGGTGCTCTTGCTCAAGAAAGGAGGCTGAGGGTGGACACAGGTAACATCCTGTATGCGCGGCGGGGCGACTTGGTGGCGCTGAAGTTTGTGGGGAGAATTGGCTTTGCACAGGGCGGCTCCCGGCATCTTCTGGCATCCTTGAATACCTTCTTGAATGGCCTGTTTGAAGCCGGGGATGTCAGGTACTTCCTGGTCGACCTTACGGAAGCCTCAGGGATAGACAGCACGGGTCTGGGGCTGCTGGCCAAGATAACGAAGCACACCATACAGCGGTTCAGCCGAAAGGCCATCCTCCTGACGATGACGGAAGATATGGAACGCATTCTGGAAAGTATGGGCTTTCACGCCGTCTTCCTCATCATTCATGGGCCGCCGGAACAGTGCACGGACCTGACCTCCCTGCCGGAAGTCGAGGAAAGCGACCGTGAATGGGCGTGTACCGTCTTGGCCGCGCATAAGGAACTGTGTGCACTGAACGAGGCCAATCGCGAGACGTTCCGGGGCGTGGTCGATACGCTCGAAGACGCACTGGAGCACCGCTAGGGTCCGTTTTCCGTGGCCGTCTCTCCTGATTTGACCGGACTGCGGGTCAGGTACCCCGGCGTGTGGGGGGGCGTGCAAGTGCTGTGTCTCCCGGGGTCGTATAGCGAACGTTAGAGAGGAGGGCCCTCGCCAAAGGAAACGCGGGGTGAGGACTTCCAAGAGGACTTCGCAGGAAGCGTGGACTGCAACGCTTTGCGCCGGTGGAAGCGCCAAGGTGCACGACGAGGACGTCGGGTTTATGCGATGCGTGGTTTTGTGCGCCCCGCGAATAACGGGTTGCCGAAGGTGGCCGGCCACAAGCTGTGTGGGCGGTCTGACAGATTGGCTACCGCTAATGGGGGTTGCGGTGGGCATCATATGGTATTTTAGGTCTTGACATGCCACAAGATGTTGAATACACTATGCGCATGGAGAGCCTTACGGCACGGAGGCCGAGGGCGGTGTGGGAGGCGGGGGCGCTGGGTCGGGGAAGGCGGATGGCGGAGAGGTTCAGACCCGCTGGCGGAGATGGCCTGGTATCATGCCCGGCCGGGTGTGTCGGCGGTTCTGGACGGAGATGGGGTGCAGCGGCCGTTCCCGTCGGGATGTGCCGCGCGAGCAAGGGAAGCACGACCGGCGACGCTCTGTAACGAATCCGCGCGCGCCAACGGTAAGCACAGGAGCGTACAATCCTCATGAAGCAGAGTACCCGATTTTTGTGCCTGGCCGGGATCCTGGCGATTGTGCTGGCGGCCGGTTGCGCCAAGGACGTACACCAGTTCGAGCCGTTGCCGGCGGGAAGCGTCGGTGCGGCGGACCTGGCGGCGCCGGCCGAGCCGCGTTCTGTGACGGAACTGCTGCGCGACGCGGAGAAGGCGTTCCAGGAGGCGAATGCGGCGCAGGAACGGGGCGACCACGAGGCGGCCCTGCGCCAGTACACGGTGATGCTCGAGCTGCTCATCGAGGCCGACCTGGACCCGGGCATCTTTTACTCGCTCCGGGGGGAATTTGAGACGGTCTTGAATACATCGACGCACCACGCGAGCGCATTCGACCACCGGCGGCGCCACCTTTTCTCAGAAGACGATTTTGGGGCCCTGCAAGGCTATAGTGAAATCCCGATACCCTTTCCGCTGCCGGAGCGGGTCTTGGCGGAGATAGACGAAATCCAGACGGGCTACCCGAAGAATTTTCAGGCGGGCTTGGACCGGGCCCAGAGATATTTGCCCTATATCCGGGAGGAATTGCGCAAAGCCGGCCTTCCGGAAGAGGTTGCCTGGGTGGCCATGGTCGAGAGCCTGTTCACCCCGAAGATTGTGTCGCGTGCGGGCGCGGGCGGCATGTGGCAGTTCATGAAGAGCACGGGCAAGCGCTACAACCTGCGCATCGATAGCCATGTTGACGAACGTTACAATTGGCAGAGTTCAACACGGGCCGCTATCGGCTATTTGACCGACCTCTACCGGATGTTCGACGGCAACTGGGGGTTGGCCGTTACCGCGTATAACATGGGTGAAGGCGGGCTCGAACGGGCGATTGCGGACAATGGCGGCGACCGGAATCTCTGGACACTGCTCGAGACAGCGCCCGCAGCGAATCGTATCCCGCTGGAAGCCAAGAAGTACTATTCGCGATTTCTGGCGACGCTCATCGTGGCCAGCAACCCGGAACGCTACGGATTCCGCACGAACCCGCAGCCGCCGGAGAACACGGTACGCCTTGCGGTCAAAGGCATGTATTCGCTGAACGAGCTGGACAAAGCCATGGGCCTGCCAACGGGTACGCTCGAGGCGCTGAATCCCGACCTGGTCCAGCGCGTCACGCCGCCGACGGGCGAGTATCCCGTCGCCGTGCCGGTCGAGCATCGTCAGACCTTTCTGGCGGCACTGCAGAAGGTCAAGACGGTCCAATACGCGGGGGGCACGCACACCGTCCGCCGCGGCGAGACCGTCGCGGCAATCGCCTCACGCTATGGCGTGAGCGCGGACGAACTGATGCGGCTGAACGGGATCCGGTCCGCGCGGCACTTGCAGGCCGGTGCGCGGTTGAAGCTGCCGTCGAGCGCCCAGGTGGCGTCGAATGAGTCCGCGCAAGGCGGCGCTCCCTCGGCGATGGACACGCCGTCCCAGCCCGCGCCGCCCAAGACGTATCGGGTCAAGTCGGGCGACACATTGTATGACATTGCGCGCGCGCATCATGTCAGCGTGAGCGACATCCAGGAGTGGAACAAGCTGGGCCGCACGGCGCGCATTCAGGTGGGCCGCACGCTATATGTGTCCGACCCGTCCTTGAAGACGGCCAAGGCCGCCCCGGCAGCCGCTCCCGAACCGGCGCCGGAACCGGAGCCTGCGCGTGGGGAAGAGGTGGCAGCGGCCAAGGACGAGCCGGAGGTCGCGTTCCATACGGTGGTTGCGGGTGAGTGTCCGGCGGTCATTGCCCAGAAGTACGGGATGAACCTCGACGCCTTTCTCGCGCTGAACCGGCTGACGAAGACGTCGACAATCCGGGCGGGCGACAAACTGCGCGTGCGCGGCGGCGGTGGGGGCGCTGCGGCGGCGAAGGCGGCGCCCGCGCCTGAACAGCCGGAAGAGGCGAAAGTGGTGCACAAAGTGGCCGCAGGCGAGACTGCCGGCGCTATTGCCCAGAAATATGGGGTGAGCACGCGCGACCTGCTCGCCTGGAATAAGCTGACGGCGAGCTCCGTGCTCCATGTGGGCGACGAGCTCGTGATACACAGGAAAGGCGCGCCTGCCGCCGCGGAAGCGTCCTCCGAGCGGATTGTCACGGCGTCAAATGCCTCGGAAGGCGGAACTGGGAGGATTGTGCACGTGGTGGCGCGCGGCCATAATCCCACGACAATCGCACGCCGCTACGGCGTCAGCGTCAGCGACCTGTTCCGATGGAATGAATGGCCCAGGAATCACGTGCTGCGCGTCGGCGATCAAGTCGTTGTCTTCAAGAATTGACGGGTTCGAGCGGCGCGCGCGGCCGCTCTTCCCGGAGCAGCCATGAGGGCCGCGGGGATAGACGCATCACTTCTTCCGGTCCGGTTTCGCGAAATCCCACTTGACCTTGTACTTGACCGTGGCTTCCGGACCTTCTTCGTAGTCCAGGTCCGCGCTGAGGCCGGTTTCCCGCCCGATATTCAACCGCGGCCGGCCCTTCTCGTCCATATATACTGCCGCGCGCGATTTGCCTTCCTCGCCCATAAGGACGACCTCGTCGCCGCCGCGCAGCCGTTCCAGGCGCTGTTGAAACGCGCGCTCGCGGACTTGGCCGCGCCGCCAATCCTGCGTGAAGGGCTGGGGACTGTCGGGACCGGTTGCGCACGCCGCAAGCCACGCCGCAACCGACGAGGCACACACATTGATTAAAAAGGTCCTGAACATGACCTTGGCCGTTGGCCTCCATGCGTCCGCTCATCGTCTCATCCCTATTCTACCGCATTTCCCCGTGGTCCTGACCGGAATTCGCGGCATCTCTCTGACGGGGCCGGGAGGCAGCGCGCACGGGGTATTCCTCGGGCCGGTTGTATTCCGGCCGGACAAGACGGTAGCATCCTTTCCATGAATGCGGCCCCGGGCGCCATAAACATAGTTTCGCCCCTCGAATGGGAGGCGGGCCGGCTGACCATTCTGGACCAGACCCTCTTGCCGCAGGAAACGCGCCGTATCGAACTTGCCACACTGCATCAGGTCCACGAAGCCATTCGCAGTCTGCGTGTGCGCGGCGCACCGGCGATCGGCTGTTGCGCGGCCTTCGGCGTGCTTGTCGGCGTTCTCGAAAAACGCCCGGACACCGTTAGGGATGCGCTTCGTGCGGCGGAGGAAGCCGCCGCGTATCTGGCTGCTGCACGCCCGACGGCGGTGAACCTGTTCTGGGCGGTGGAGCGCATGCGCGCGGCTGCCGTGGCTAACGCGGGCGCGGAGAGCGTGTCCGCCTTTCTGTCGCGCCTCGAAGGGGAGGCGGTGGGGATTCTCGAAGAGAACCGGCGTATCTGCCTCGCCATCGGCGAACACGGCGCGGCCCTGGTCCATGCCGGGGACGGTGTGTTGACTCACTGTAATGCGGGGCCCCTTGCCACCGCGGGCTACGGCACGGCGCTGGCGGTGGTTTTCCGGGCATGGGAACTGGGCCGGCGCGTTCGGGTCTTTGCCGGCGAGACACGCCCCTTGCTGCAAGGCGCGCGTCTTACCGCGTGGGAATTGGCGCAAGCGGGAATAGACGTGACGCTCATTTGCGACAACATGGCCGCGCAAGTGATGCGCGAAGGCCGCGTGCAGCTGGTCGTGGTCGGCGCGGACCGCATCGCCGCGAACGGCGACACCGCAAACAAGATCGGCACTTACGGACTCGCCTTATTGGCACAGAACCACGGAATCCCCTTCTACGTGGCCGCACCCTCTACCACCTTTGATTTTGCGTTGCGGGATGGCGCGGGCATTCCGATAGAAGAGCGCAGCGCGGAAGAAGTCACGGAAGGATTTGGCCGCAGAACCGCGCCGGAAGGGATTCGCGTCTATAACCCGGCGTTCGATGTGACCCCCGCGGAACTGATTGCGGGATTCATCACGGAAAAGGGCGTATTGCGGCCGCCGTACCTGAAAGGCTTGGAGGTTCTCGGGCCGGGGGGAAATAGGACGTGACGGCACTTGTCGTATGACGCGTTTGTAGAGCATGTCTTGGACAGGTCTCCGGAAGAGGCCTGTTCCATGACCTTGGAGGACGTTGCGCTGTGCGCGGCGTGGTGCGAATCCAAGGGGGAGACGCTTGCGGACCAGGCGAGCCGTATTCAGGCCCTTGAGGCGCGTTGGGCCGCTGAACACGAGCCGCCAGCCACTCTGTTTGAAGGGGGCCGGCAGCAACCCCTGCTCAGGAAACTGATTGACGAATTGCGTGCCGGGAGCCTTGCCCGGCTTGCCCGAGACGAGCTGGATTTTCTCTGCATTGCTTACGAACTCATGGGGCGCGCGGCGCGGCCCGAGGAGTTTGCCCGGCCGCGGTCCTGCATCGAACCCCACATCGAGGCTATTATCCAAAGGCGCGCGGAACTTCCGGTGGCGCCCGGGCTGCCGGCCCTGGAACACCGCGTGACCCTGGTTCTGCCGCGGGAATTAGAGGCGGCGCCGGTGCGTCGGCTGACCGCGTTTGCCGGGATGGCCCTTCCCTTCACGGGGCATGTGCTGCAGCATTGGGGCACGGTCCGTATAGTCGGGGACGTGCCGGAAGACTGTGCGGTGGCAGTCGAGGAAGGCGACTGTTACGTGGGCGGTTACGTGCTGGGCCACGTGGCGGCTACCTTCTGTTGCGAAGTGTGCCGGAACGTGTCCGGCGCCGTGGTGGTGCGCCGGGGCGACGTATCCCTGCGCGACATCATCGACCATGCGCTTGTGGTCAGCAAGCATGGTTCGGTTCGGTGCCGCGCGTCGCGAAGGCCGCGCCTGGTCTTCGCGCAACAGCAGTTCCTCGCACGGACGTGCGTGGCGGGCGGCCTTTATTTCGCCGCGGCCGTCCAGGTGCAGGGCGAAGTCTTCGGCGGAACGCTGCACATCGCGGGTACGGGGCGGGCGTCGCGTTTTCGCTGTGATCCTGAACACGCGCTGATGATTGTGCTGCGCCGCGGCTTGAACCACGGCGATTACGGCGAACGCATGCCGGAAGACGCGCTGCGCCTGCTATTGCGCGCGCGCATGTTGCGGCGGCGCGCGAAGGACTTGCGCGACATGACCGCAATGGCCCGGCGCGAGTCGGAGCATTTTGCGCGCAATGCCCTGCTGTTCTTGTCCGGCGGCGACCGGGTCACGGCGTCCGTCGAGCGCCTTGAGACCGCGGAACGGCGTCTGGCGTTCCTGGACCGGGTCATCGCAGGCATGGAATCGATGATGGAACGGCTGGATGAGCGCCTGAATGCGCGCAAACTGTCGGAAGAACGGCAACCCGTTGACGAGGCCGATGACACGACGCTCGAGGCGCTGCGGCGCGAACTGCAATCCCTGGAATCCGAGGGCGGCATCGACGAGGAACTGGCGCGCAAGCGCGACGAAGTCCTCAAGCTTCAACATGACCTGCGGGACCGGCGCTCGGAGCTTGGCGAGGCGCTGGCATTGCTCCGGGGTCTGCTGGAACGCGTGTCCGCGTGGCAGAACGAACGGCAGACGCTCGCCGGCAGCATCGAAGCCATGCGCGCGGAGGTCCAACAGGGGATTGGGCGCGTGGCCGTCCTGGACCGGGCCGGCAACGGCCTGCCGGGCCTGAAAATCTTGCAGCAGGTGCTGACGGCAGCCCGCGAAGAACCCGCAGCCTCGCCTGTGGCCGCGCGGTTGCGGCATCCTTTCATGAAGCTCATGCTGCGCAACATCGAGCAACACGGCAATCGTGTGCGCGCCTTTGCGGCAACGCTTCGGGAGACCTGCGACGAATATGCGGAGGCAGCGCGCGTCCTGCAAACAGAGCATCACGTGCAACTTCCCGGCGCGGCATCTGGCGAGGAAGAACCCGGCGGCCGGGTCACGGGCGCGTTTGACGCAGGCGTGCGCATCTACGCGAACTTGCGCGCGTTCGAGACGGACGCCCCCGAGGGCCGCGGACGTGTCACGACCGCCGCAAGCGCGGATTCCGTAACCTACCGGCTGGGCCACGCGGGAACGGTTGAGCGTGCCTGAAGCACCGTGATAGCATCCGTCTTCTCTCGACGCCGCAAGAGGCCGCGGCGTTTCCGGGCCGGAGGTCTGATGCCGAGAATCACCTGGATCGTGGCTATTGACGGCCCCGCGGGCGCGGGGAAGAGCACGACGGCGCGGCGCGCCGCCGAGGCGCTCGGTTTCGCGTTTCTCGATACGGGCGCCATGTATCGCGCGGCGACGTGGTGGGCGTTGCACAACGGCGTCGACCTCGATGACGCGGCGGCGCTCGCCGCTTCCACCGAAGCCATGCAATTGGAGATAGCAGAGGCCGGGGGCAGGCAGCGGGTGACGGTCGGCGGCAGGGACGTGACGGAAGCGATCCGCACGCCCGAAGTGACGCGGCTCATTTACAGGGTCGATCAGAATCCCGCGGTGCGGCGGCGCCTGGTCGCCCTCCAGCGGGAGCTAGGCGCGCGCGGCCCAACAGTGGCCGAAGGCCGGGATATCGGGACGGTCGTGTTTCCGGACGCCGCCTGCAAGGTCTATCTGGACGCTTCCTTGGACGAGCGGACACGCCGCCGCGCCCGCGAACTGGAAGCCAGGGGCATCGCCGTCGATTTCGACGCGCTGCGCGCGGAAATCCACGACCGAGACGAGAAGAACAAGAACCGGCAGCAGTCGCCCTTGCGCCAGGCGGACGACGCCGTGCTGGTCGATACGACGGCTATGAGCCCCGACGAAGTCGTACACGCCATTGTGCGTCTTGCACGGGAGCGCCTGTGAACGGGGCGCCGAAACGGCAATGGCGGATTGGCGAGCAGGACCGCGCCGTCACGATGGCGCTGGCGCGCGAAGTTGGCGTCGCGCCGGTAGTGGCGAAGCTGTTGATGGCGCGCGGCGTGCATGACGGTGACGCGGCCCGTGAGTTCCTCAATCCCACGCAAAAGCAACTCAGCGACCCGTTCCTGCTTACAGACATGCTCGCCGCCGCGGACCGCATCGCCGAGGCGAGGGAGCGGGGCGAGCATGTGCGCGTGTTTGGCGATTACGATGTCGACGGGATTGCCGCGACGGCCATCCTTTTCACGGGGCTGCGCCGGTTCGGTATCCCGCAGGTTAGTTACGGGATGCCGCAGCGGCTGGTCGAGGGGTATGGCATTAACGCCGAGCATGTGGATGCCGCGAGCCGCGACGGCGTTTCGCTGATCATCACCGTGGACAACGGCGTGCGGGCATATGCCGCGGCCGCCCGCGCGCGGGACCTTGGGATCGACCTCATCATCACGGACCACCATTCCATCGATGGCCCCTTGCCGGAAGCCGTGGCGGTCGTCAATCCGAAGCGCGAAACGCCGGAGCATCCGGCGTGGCGCCTTTGCGGGGCGGGTATCGCGTTCAAGCTTTCAGAGGCGCTCAACGGCACGCGCAACGACCTTGACCTGGCCGCGCTCGGCACGGTCGCCGACATTGTGCCCCTCCTTGGCGAGAACCGCGTCATTGTGACGCTGGGTCTCAAGCACATGGCGAGATACGCCCGCACGGGCCTGGCGCAGCTTGCGTCCGTGGCCGGCCTCAAGGTGCGCGAGCTACGCTCCCGCGAACTCGGTTTTCAAATCGCTCCCCGGCTCAATGCGGCGGGCCGCCTGAGCGACGGATTGACCGCGCTGCGCCTCTTGCTCGAAGAAGACACCACCGCCGCGCACGTAATGGCGCTCGAACTGCACCGGGCCAACGACGACCGCCGCGCCATCGAAAAAGCCATCTACGACGACGCCGTTGCGGAACTGGACGGCGTATTCCGCCCGGAACAGCGCACGATCGTGCTGGCGCGGCGCGGCTGGCACCCGGGCGTCATCGGCATTGTCGCCACGCGCGTGCAGACATGCTTTTACCGCCCCGTCTTGCTGGTCGCGATCGACGAGAACGGCATGGGCAAAGGCTCGGGCCGGAGCATCCCGGGTTTTGACCTTGTGGGCGCGCTTGGCGCGTGCGAGGGGACTTTCGAGCAATACGGCGGGCATCAGGCCGCCGCGGGGCTGACCATTCGCGAAGAGAACATCCCCGCATTCCGCGAGGCGTTCGAGGCGGAGGCGCTGCGCCGGCTTGGGCCGGACGAAATTCTGCCCGTGCTCGAAATCGACGGGCCCGTATCGCTGAGCGAACTCGACGGCGGTTTCATGAACACGCTCGCGCACCTCGAACCGTTCGGCAACAGCAATCCCGCGCCGCTCTTCTGCGCGCTGGATGTCGAACTCGTGCCGCGCTCGCCCCGCCTGTTGAACGGCGGCCATCTCAGGCTTTCCGTCCGCCAGGGCGGCCGCGTTTTTGAGGCCGTGGGTTTCGGGTTCGCCGAATGGATGCCGCCCGAGGCCGTGCCGCGCCGCCTCGACATCGCCTTCGTGCCGGAACTCAACACATACCGGAACGAGACCTACGTCCAGCTCGTGCTGCGCGACCTGCGTCCGGCTCAGGGCGGCTGAGACCTGCGCCGCGCCGCAGGACAGTTCACAGCGTATTCCGCAGGCGTTCGGTGAGGCGGGTGTTGCGGCGGGTGATCATGTTGTTGCGCACGGCGGTGGCGATCGCCTTGGGGGTTCCGACGATGACGACGACGCGGCGCGCGCGCGTGATGGCCGTGTACAGCACGTTGCGCTGGAGCATCATGTAGTGCTGCGGCAGCAGGGCGAGCACGACCGCCGGATACTCGCTCCCCTGCGATTTGTGGACCGTCGCCGCGTAGGCGAGGCCGAGATCATCGAGGTCGTCGAAGTCGTAGAGCACTTCGTGATTGTCGAAAGAAACCCCGAGCGCGCGCTCGTCCTCGCGCACGTCCGTGATGACGCCGACGTCGCCGTTGAAGACCTCGAGTTCGTAATTGTTGCGCAATTGCATGACCTTGTCGCCTGCGCGGAAATTGCGGCGCGGCACGGGCGCGCCGTTGGGGTTGAGCGCCTGTTGCAGCGCCTCGTTGAGCCGGGTAACGCCTGCGTCGCCGCGGTGCATGGGCGCCAGCACCTGGATGTCGCGGGCCGGGTCGAAACCGAAAGAACGGGGCAGGCGGCGCTGCACCACCTCGACGACCGTTTCGAGCGCTTGCGCCGGGTCAGAGCGCTGGATCAGGAAGAAGTCCTTTGTGTTGAACAGCGGCTGTTGACCGGTGTTGATCCGGTGCGCATTCGCGATGATCCCGCTCTCCGCCGCCTGCCGGAACACCGTATGCAGCCGCACGGTGGGGAAGCAGTTGCTCGCGATGATGTCCAGGAGCACGCTGCCGGGGCCGACGGACGGCAGTTGATCGATATCGCCGACCAGGATCAGCCGGGCGTAAGACGGCAGCGCTTTCAGCAGGTGGTGCATGAGGGCGATGTCGATCATCGACGCCTCGTCGATGACGAGCAGCTCGACGTGCAACGGGTTATACTCGTTGCGCGTGAAGCCGCCGTTCTGCGGGCTGTATTCGAGAAGGCGGTGAATCGTGCGCGCGGGCCGGCCCGTAGCCTCTTCCATGCGTTTCGCGGCGCGGCCTGTCGGCGCGGCAAGAAGGCATACGACGCTCTTCTTCTCGTTAATAGCCAGGATGCTCTTGATCACCGTCGTCTTGCCCGTGCCGGGACCGCCCGTGATAACCATGACCTTCGCGCTGAGCCCGATGCGCACGGCATCGCGCTGCTCCGGCGACAGTTCGATGGATTGCGCGCGCTCGGCATAGCGCAGCGCGTTGTCGACGTTCTTGATGGGGGGCAGGTCGTCCCTGGCGGCGGCCAGACGCTTCAACCGTTCGGCGCAACCGGACTCCGCGGCGTGCCAGCGCACGGCAAAGGTCCAATCGTCCTCGGCAACCATGCGGTTTTCCAGGACCAGCGCCTGAAACGGGCTTTCAATCGCCGTTTCAGGCACTTGCAGCAGTTCCGCGCCGTCTTTCAGCAGATTTTCCCGTTTCAGGCAGACATGGCCGTCGTTTGCGGCCTCGTCCAGCACGTGCAGGAGGCCCGCCTGGATGCGTTGCGGCGCTTCGGGCGCGATGCCGAGTTCGCGCGCGATCTTGTCCGCCGTGCGGAACGCCACGCCGGAGATGTCCTGCGCCAGCCGGTACGGATTCTCGCGCAACACGGCCACGGCCCCGTCGCCGTAGCGCTTGTATATCTTGGCGGCAAGCGCCGTGCCGATGCCATGCCCCTGCAGAAAGATCATAATCGATTGGACCGACTTCTGGCGCGCCCACGCCTCGCGGATCTGCGCCGCCCGCTTCGGGCCGATGCCGGGCACGCGCTGGAGCCGCGCCGGTTCCTCGTCGATGACGCGCAGGGTCTCGACGCCGAACGTCTCCACCAGCCGCTTCGCGTAGACCGGGCCGACGCCCTCGACCAGTCCGGAGCCGAGGTACTTCTCAATGCCCTGCACCGTCGCGGGCAGGACGGTCTGAAATGACTCGACGCGCAGTTGCCGGCCAAACCGCTTCTCGTCCACCCAGCGCCCCGTGAGCCGGACGGTTTCGCCCGGCGACACGGCCAGGAACGTGCCCACGAAGGTCAGGAGGTCCGGGCGGCCTTCCTGCTTGAGGCGGGCCACAAAGAAGCCGTTTTCGGCGTTTTCGTAGACGACGCGCTCGACCACGCCCTCGATGGTCACGAGAGGTTCGAGGTCTGTTTGTTCGGGGCTTGTGCCGCTGTTTCCCATGTCGGGCCTGCTTCCGGTTCGCACTTGACCACGAGTAGCGGCCAAGATACGGGAATGGCGGCACGCCGCGCAAAATGGCCTTGCGCCGGCCTTTTTAAAATAGGTAAAGTAAGCCCAAACTTCCGGAGGAAGGGCGACCCATGCGCGATGTAGCGGCCATATGCTGTCTGGGCTTGATCATAGCCGTTGCCTCCGGCTGCGAGGCGGGCGGCGGGGGCAAGGTCATCGGCGCCGCGATGCTCACGGCGACGCACGTGTTCTACCAGGACCTGGTAGAAGAGATGGAGGCGGCGGCGAAGGAACAGGGCTTCACGCTGCGCGTCCAGTACGCGGAATTCAACAGTCAGCGGCAAGTTGAGCAGATCGAGATGTTTATCGCTCAGGGCGTTAACGCCCTGATCATCGCGCCGACGGACTCGAGCGGCATGGGCCCGGCCATCGCGGCCGCGCGCGCGCGCGGGATACCCGTGTTTACGGCCGACATTGCCGCGAAAGATGCGGACGTGGTCAGCCATATCGCCTCGGACAACCACCAGGGCGGCGCAATCCTCGCGGAATACCTGGCGGGATTGCTCGGCGGCAAGGGTACGGTCGCGGTCATCGACAATCCCGAGGCGACATCCGTCCAGGACCGTGTGCGCGGCTTCGAGGAGACCCTGGCCAAACACCCGGATATCCGCATCGTGCAAAAGGCGCCGGGCGAGGGGCAGCGCGACAAGGCGCACAGCGCCGCCGAGAAGCTCTTGTCGGCCTATCCCGACCTGAGCGCGATCTTTGGCGTCAACGACGATTCGGCCCTGGGCGCGCTGGCGGCGGTTGAGGCGGCGGGGCTGCAGGACAAGGTCATCGTGGTGGGGTTCGACGGCACGCCCGAGGCCCGTGCGGCCATCCAGGCGGGCAAGGCGCTGAAAGCGGATACGGTGCAGTATCCGCGCGAGATTGGCCGGAAGACCATCGAGACGGTCGCGGCGTTCCTGCGCGGCGAGCGTGTGCCGAAGCAGGTCGACGTGCAGGTGGGCATCATCGACAAGGCGAAGTTGGACGCGGAGCAGGGGCCATGAAGACGCAAATTCCCGGACAAGGCCGGGTCATTCTCGAGATGCGGGGCGTCTCGAAGTCGTTTCCCGGCGTGAAGGCGCTGGACCGTGCGGAACTCGAGGTGCGCGCGGGCGAGGTGCACTGCCTCGTGGGCGAGAACGGCGCCGGGAAATCGACCTTGATGAAAATCCTCGCGGGCGCAGTCCCTCTGGACGAGGGCGAGATCCGCATCGACGGGCAACCGGTTCATGTTCGCTCGCCGCACCATGCCCAGCAACTGGGCATCAGCATGATCTACCAGGAATTCAACCTCAGCCCGTACTTGAGCGTGGCCGAGAATATCTTTCTCGGACGCGAGCCGCGTTACGCGCGCACGCCATTCGTGAATTGGCAGGCCATGTACGACCAGGCGCGCGAACTGCTACGCCGCATCAACGTCGACATCGACGTGCGCCGCCCGGTCAATGAACTCAGCATAGCCCAGCAGCAGATGGTCGAAATCGCGAAGGCGCTCTCTTTCGCGGCGAAGGTCATCGTGATGGACGAGCCTTCCGCCACGCTGACCGAGCATGAGTTGAACGCCTTGTTCAAGCTGATTCATGAACTCAAGCGTCAGGGTGTGGGCATTATCTACATCTCGCACCGGCTCGAGGAACTCTTCGAGACCGGCGACCGCGTCACGATCATGCGAGATGGCAAATACGTGGGCCGCCTCGACATCAGCGCGATTACCGAACGGCGCGACGACCCGGAGCGTGCGGCGAAAATCACGGCGACACGGGACGAGATCATCCGCATGATGGTGGCGCGGAAGCTCGAAGAGGGCCTGTTTCCCAAAGAGAAGTTCCATCGCGGTGAACAGATTCTGCGCGTCGAAGGCTTGTGCCGCTACGGCGTATTTCATGACATCAACTTCTCCGTGCACAAGGGCGAGATCGTCGGGCTTACCGGGCTGGTTGGCGCGGGCCGGACCGAGGTGGCGCGCGCTATTTTCGGCGCGGACCCGCTGGACGAAGGCACGATCTATCTCGATGGGAAGCCGATCGAAGTGCGTTCCCCGCAGGACGCAATCCGGCACGGAATCGGCCTCCTGACGGAGGACCGCAAGAATCAGGGGCTCATCCTGGGGATGACGGTGCGGGAGAATACGTCGCTGGCGAACCTCAAGCAACTGGTGCGGGGGTTGTTCTTCTTGGACAAGCGCAAAGAGCGCGATGCCGCGGCCCGGCTGTCGCGAGACCTGGAGATACGCACGCCCACGGTGGAAACCGCGGTACAGACGCTGAGCGGCGGCAATCAGCAGAAGGTAGTGCTGGCGAAGTGGCTGTTCACGCAGTCGAAGGTGCTGATCTTTGACGAACCGACGCGCGGCATTGATGTCGGCGCGAAGGTGGCCATATATGAACTCATGAACAAGCTGGTACGGCAGGGCGTCGGGGTGCTCATCATTTCGAGCGAATTGCTCGAAGTCATCGGCATGTGCGACCGCATTCTCGTGATGAACAGCGGGTGGATGCCTAACGAGGCTTCGCGGGAATTGCAGAACTGGCCTTCGCATGAATTGACGCATGCGGAAGTGAACGCGTAGGCGCTGCGCGCCGGAAGAGGAGCGAAATCATGATGCAAAAGAAGCAACCGGCGGGGGGAGGAAAGAAGAAGGGAAAGGCTTCGCCCAAGAAGAAGGAACAGCTCCCGCCGCAGGCGACCGCTGGCGGCAAACCGGCGCAGGAAACGCCGGAGGAGTCGGTGCTCGTCCGTGAAGCGGCGCGGAAAGCGGCTGAAGCGGTGAAGGCTCAGCCGGGTGCGCCCGCGGAACCGCCGCTGCGCCTCGAAGTCGAGGGGGGAAGAGGCGCGGCGGCCGCAGCCAAGAAGGGAGAGAAGACCGGCCAGGAAAAGATCATGGACCTGGCGACGAAGAAGATGCCGCCGCTGCCGCAGAAGGAGCGCGCCCGGTCGCGGCGCGGCTACGCGTGGCTGATTGTGGGTATCGTCGGGGTCGTCCTGGGCGTCGTCGCCGGCCCATACGTGGGCCCCAAGTTCGCGTTCTTGCCCAATCCCCAATTGCGCGAGATTGAACGGCTGAACGGCGTCATTTCCGGGCTGCAGGTGGACATCGACGACTTGTCCGCCGCCAATACCGGCCTTGAAGGGCAGGTGGGGGCGTTGACCAGCGAGCGCGACACGCTGCAGAAACAGAAGGCCGCTCTCACGGACCACGCGGCGGCGCTGTCTTCCGCCGCGGTGAAGCTCGAGGAAGGCTGCGCTGCGGCGTATGCAGAGATTGAGCAGTTGCGCGGCAGGGTCACGGGCTTGACCACGGAACGGGACCAGTTGACGCAATCGGTGCAGAC
Organism: Candidatus Hydrogenedentota bacterium; assembly: GCA_018005585.1. Taxonomy (NCBI): domain Bacteria; kingdom Pseudomonadati; phylum Candidatus Hydrogenedentota; species Candidatus Hydrogenedentota bacterium. The sequence continues at coordinate 49,481 of JAGMZX010000009.1, forward strand.
GTTGACCTCCGAACAGGAACAGTTGCAGCAGGAACACGCGAACCTGGCCGCGCAATTCGAGCAATTGCAGCAGGACCATACCGCGCTCACCGCGGACAAGGAGCAGTTGGGGCAGGAATTGAATGCGGCGCTGGACGAGACGCGGCAACTTAAGGAGAACAATACGGGCCTGACGCAGGAGAACGCGGCTTTGACTGCGACGCTCGACAAGGCGCGGCAGGACGCCGCCGCGGCGCAGCAGGCGCACGAAGCGCTGGCCGCCGAGCATGCGGCGCTGCAGGAACGCGTCACGGCGCTCGAGCAGGAGCTTGCGCAGCAGAAGGAAGTCGCAGCGGCGGAAATGGACGCGTTGCGGAAAAATGTCGAGGCGCTGGGAACGGAGAACGCGGGCATCAAGGAAGTGCATGAGAGCCTGACGGCGGAAAACAACACGTTGAAGGAGACGACCCGCGGCCTCACCGAAGAGAATGCGCGCCTGCGCGAAGAGAGCGAAACACTGGCGCAAGCGAAGGCTGCGCTGGAGGCCGAAATCGCGGCGGCGCGCCAGCAGGCGGAACAACTGGCCGCGCGCGCGGAGGCCATGCGGAATTATTACGTCACCAAGATGATGGTTACCGACGCGGCGGGCACACAGAGCGTCGCGGTCGCGGAATGCGTCTTGCAGGGGGATGACGGCGCGTTTGTCTATCGCACGGTGGACGGCGCGCACGTGGGCTCCTTCGAACGCAAGCCGGAGACGGAAGGCGGCGCCTGGGGGTATCGCGAGAACCTCGATGACGCGGCGCGCGCCCAAGTCGAGCAACTGATTGCGGGGGCGCGCCCCGCGGACTACGAGGCGCGCCTGAACGCCCTCGCGGACGCTGCGCCCGCGCAACCGGCGCCGCCCGGCGATGGCGGCTGAGCCGCGCCCAATCGACGCCGCAACGCGCCGCCTGCTCGTGTTCGGGCCGCTGCTGGCGGCGTTGTTCGTCGAGGTGATCATTTTTGAGTTTGTCGGACGGTATCAGGGGAAACCGTCCTTCTTTTCTTTCGACAACGCAATCCTGATCCTGAATCAGTCCTCCGTGCACGGAGTCGTTGCCGTAGGGATGACTTTCGTAATCCTCACGGGCGGTATTGACCTTTCAGCGGGCTCGATGCTCGCGTTCGCGGGCGTGATCTGCGCGCTTGTGACCCGGTACGGAGGCGAACCGGCGGCGCCGTGGATCGGCGGCGGCTGGATTGCGGCCTTGGTCTTGGGCGCGGGCGCGGGCGCGCTTGTCGGGTTGCTGGTCACGCGCTTCGCCATTCCGCCGTTCATCGCGACGCTTGCGCTGATGAGTTCGCTTCGCGGATTGGGCAACCTGATCACCGACGGCAAGCCCGTATCGCCTTTGCCTGACCTTTACGCTCAGGTGGGCCGCTACCAATTGTTCGGGCACGTGCCCGTGAGCGTGTTGTTCTTTGTCGCCGTGCTCGTGTGCGGGGCCGTGCTGCTCAACATGACGCAATTCGGCCGGTACGTCTACGCCATCGGCGGCAGCGAGGAATCGGCCCGGCTCAGCGGCGTGAACGTCGCCCGCGTCAAGGTCAAGGTTTACATGTTGTGCAGCGCGCTCACCGCGTTGGCCGGGCTTATGCTCTCGTCGCGGCTCGGCGCGGGCAGCCCGAAGGTCGGCGTCGGCGACGAACTCGCCGTGATCGCCGCGGTCGTCGTGGGCGGCACCAGTCTCAGCGGCGGCCGCGGCAGCGTCGTCGGGACCTTCGTCGGGCTGCTTGTGGTCTCGGTGCTCAACAGCGGCCTCACCTGGATCGGCGTCGAGACCTTCGGCCAGCAGGTCACGCTCGGGCTGGTCATCCTCGCGGCCGTCCTGCTCGACAAGCTCAAGGGGCAGGCGTGAGCGTATAGCGGCCAAAAGGACCAGGCGGATGGGTGAGGCGCTGCTGTCTACCGCGCCCTTTTCTCTTCGTCCTTCAGGCCGTTTTCGTCCTGTGGGCCCCTTTGCGGTTTGCGTGTGGGCCTCGAATTGCTACAATGCGCGGGGAAACGGAAGGAAGGGACCATGCGAGACGGAACGACGCGCCGGGACTTCATGAAACTTGCGGGCGCCGCCGCGATGGGCGCCGCGGTCGGGGAACGGGCGGAAGCGCAGGAAGCCGCCAAGCCGGGCGCGCGCAACATCGTATTCATCCTCACGGATGACCAACGTTTCGACGCGCTGGGCATGCTCAACCCCTATTTCGAGACGCCTGCGCTGGACGCGCTCGTCCGGGGCGGAATCCTGTTCGATCGCGCGTTCGTCACGACGTCGCTGTGTTCGCCGAGCCGCGCCTCCATACTTACCGGCCAGTACGCGCACCGGCACGGTATTCTCGACAACAACACCCTGCTGCCGGAATCCACGCCGACGTTTCCCCGGGAACTGAAGCGGGGCGGCTACGAGACCGCCTACGTCGGCAAGTGGCACATGGGCGGGTCCACCGACGCGCCGCAGCCGGGGTTCGACCATTGGGTGTCGTTTCGCGGCCAGGGCGTGTACCGGGACCCGACCTTCAACATCAACGGTGAGCAGGTGAAGCAGGAGGGCTACGTGACGGACCTGATCACGGATTACGCGGAGGAATTCATTCGCAAGCCGCATTCGGGCCCGTTCCTGCTTTACGTCGGGCACAAGGCGGTGCACGCCGATTTCCAGCCCGCGCCGCGCCACGCGGGAAGCTACGCGGACCGGACCTATCCGCGCCCGGCGTCCATGGCCGATACGGAGGAGAACTATCGCGGCAAGCCGGCCTGGGTGCGCGCGCAGCGGCGCAGTTGGCACGGCGTGGACGGGATGTACAATAACACGACCGATTTCGACCGTTTTACGCGGGAATATGCGGAGACGCTGCGCGCGGTCGACGACAGCGTGGCCCGGGTTGTTCAAGCGCTGAGCGAGACGGACCAGTTGGACTCCACGATCATCGTGTTTACTTCGGACAACGGTTTTCAGTTCGGCGAACACGGCCTGATCGACAAGCGCACCATGTACGAAGCCTCGATTCGTGTTCCGTTGATTGTTCATTGCCCGGGACTGTTTGCGGGCGGGCAGCGCCGCCGTGAAATGATCCTGAACATCGACTTCGCACCGACTTTCATCGAGGCGGCGGGCCTGCCCATACCCGACACCGTTCAGGGCGCTTCGTTCTACGGGCTGCTGGACGGATCGCGCACGGACTGGCGCGACGCCTGGCTGTACGAGTATTTCTGGGAGCGGTCGTTTCCGCAGACGCCGTCCGTGCTGGGTGTGCGCACGGACCGCTACAAGTTCCTGCAGTATCACGGCGTCTGGGACCGCTACGAATTGTACGACCTCGACGCGGACCCCGGCGAGAGGAACAACCTGCTCGCGGATTTCCAGGTCGCGGCGGAAGGCGGCACGCTGGACGCGTTGATCGCTCGCAGGGCGAAGGGCGAACTGAAGGAGACTTATCAGCAAATGCGGAGCACTCTGGACCGGCTCCTTGCCGAAGCGGATTGTGCGGCGGAACCCAACTGGCATGTATGGTGACTGCCGGGCCTGACAGTGTTAAGATAGGAATCGCTCGGCCAGAGCAGTAAGGAGGGCCCGGGATGGTTCAGAGCACAATGCCCGCCGCGGTGCGGCAGTATGTAACGGTAATGCGCCTGCTGGGCGTAGTCTACGCGGTTGCCGGGTGCGTCTTTTTCTTCTCTCCAAAGTTCGTTTTCTGGCTGCTGAACATGTTGCCCAGCATAACGACATCGCTGGCCCCGCTCCCGGAGAGCACGGAGTTCTTCTGGGTCTCGCTCACGTTCTCCATGATGGCCATGCTCAGCGCGCTGTCTTTCGCCGCGGCCGCCGCGCCGCAGCAGCGCAGCTACGCCTGGATCCAAGTCCTCGCGAAAGTGGTGTCCAGCCTGGGTCTTTTCTATTACTTCATGCATCATCATGTTGACGGCAAGCCCGTCTTCGGCTACCTGGCCGGTGTTATCACGGACCTGCCCATCGCGATCCTGGTGCTTATCCTGACCCTCCGCGCGGCTATAGCGGGGCGCGCGCCGGCCGCGGGCGCGCCGGACACGGGAGCGGACGCGCCGGACACGGGAGCGGACGCGCCGCCCAAGAGCGAGGAGTAGCGGTCATGGGGCAGCGCGGCACGCTCGCCTCGGGGAACCGGCCGCTCTGGAGCCCTGCGCTCGAAGGGCCCGGACGCGGTTTTCAGGAAGTGTGGTACCTCAAGCTCAATGACGCAGGCGCGGGCCGCGCGCTCTGGCTGCGGTTTACGATCCTGGTGCGCAGCGACGGCTCAAAACGTATCGCGGAGACGTGGGCCATCGCGTTTCACCGCACGGACGGCAGCGTACTCAAGACGGCGCTCAAGCACACGCGACGGCTTGACGTTTTTGTGCCCGGCGCGGAGGAAGAAATGCCCAGCCTGCGCATCGGCAACTGCTTCTTCTCCGAAAACGCCACGGGTGGCGAACTCCAGGACAAGGGGCGCAGCATCCGCTGGGACTTGACGATGCGGCCGGAACGTGACCTGGGTTTCGATTTCGTGCCTCAGTCCCTGGCGCGGGCGCGGCTGGTCAAGAATACGGCCCTGACCGTGTTCGAGGACCTGCGTTTCAACGGCTGGAGCGAGGTGGATGGCCAACGCCACGAGTGGCGCGACGCCCCAGGCATGCAGGGGCACCTTGCCGGGCCGAAAAACGGCCACTCCTGGGTCTGGGGCCACTGCAACACGTTTCGGGACGAACAAGGAAACCCGGTGGACTGCGTGTGGGACGGGTTGATGGCTCGCGCGCGCCTGGGCCGCGCCAAGGGCACGCCTCCGTTGACGAGCATGCTGATTTTCCACGAGGGGCGTGCATACCGTCTCAACCGTACGCGTCAGGCCCTGCGCACTCCGTCCCACGCCGATGACACGGGATGGAGCTTCGACGCGCGCTTCCAATCGATCACGTTTCACGGCCAAGTGCGCGCGGCGCGCGGCCAGTTCGCGGGCGTCACCTACGAAGACACCGACGGGAGCCTCTTGTACTGCTACAATTCGAAGGTGTCGGACATGACGATCCGGGTACGGCGCGGGGACGCGCTCGAGCGGACGCTTACCGCCGTGGGTACGGTCGCCTTCGAAGTCGTGACGCGCGAACGTTGGGCCGATGTGCCCCTCCTGATCTGAGGACTCCGTGAAACCGTGCAGACGCCGCGGTACTTGACGCCGCGCGGGCGTTTGTGCCAGAACACAGCGTAGATTTTCGCACCTTCCAAGGGAGGGAGCTTCATGAACGCGGAACGTGAGGGGTCATGCCGCGCCCTGTCGCCGCGCGCGCGGCTGACGATGGAGGCGTTGATTGTCACGCTGGCCGGCGACGAGCGGGAACTGCTGGACCGCGTGGCGATGCCGGACGTCCTTGACCGAGCCGACCTGACGTTTCAGCATCTCCCTCCATTATTCCGGGCCGCCTGCCGGGTAACTCTGGGGGTCTTCGAATACCTGCCGTGCTTGTTGGCCCGGAAGGTCAGGCCGTTTTGCCGGCTGTCGCTCGAAGCGCGGACCAGGTACGCGGAGGTGTGGGCGCATCACTACCTCAGCGGGGTGCGCAACATTTTCAAGATCCTGCGTCTTATCGCCATTGGAAGTCTGGTCCAGGATCCCGCCGTGACCGCCGGGACCGGCTACGCGCCATTCCTCGAACACCGGCTCACGCGCCCGGCCGATGGCGCCGGCGGCCCCTGCGCCCCGGCGAGGACCGCGCCATGACAAACGCCACGGCTTCTGGCATCGCTCCCGCGGATGCCGCGCAACTGGACGCGGACGTGGACGCCGCGTTCGACGCCGTTGTCGTGGGCAGCGGCGCGGGTGGCGCGGTCATTGCGAAAGAACTTGCGGAAGGCGGCCGGCGTGTCGCCATAGTCGAGGAGGGTGGAGTTCATACAGCCCACCGCGACGTGCCGTTCGCGTCGCTCGCGCGCCTCTACCGCGACTGCGGCTTTACCGGCACGCTGGGCCGGCCTGCGGTCGTCGCGCCCGCTGGCAAATGTTTCGGCGGCACAACGACCATCAATTCCGGCACGTGTTTCCGGACGCCCTCAGACGTGATTGCGCGTTGGCGCGGGGATCTCGGGCTTACGGAGATTGAACCCGGGGATCTTGCCCGCGCGTCTGAGCGGGTCGAGCGCGAGATCAACGTTACCACGACCGACCTTGCCCTGATGAGCCGGGGGAATCAGCTCATTCATGAACTGCTGGAACGGGAAGGTCTGCGCGGCGCGCCGTTGCGGCGCAACGTCCGCGGTTGCGAGGGTTGCGGCACGTGTTGTTACGGCTGCACGTCAGGCGCGAAACAGAGCATGGACCGTTGCTACCTGCCGAAAGCGTTGCGCGCTGGCGCAACGGCCTTCGTGCATGCCCGCGCCGGGAAGATACTGTGCGACAGCGCGGGCAGGGCTGCGGGCATTGCCGCGGTTGCCGCGGGCGGACAACGCAGGCGTTTGACGCTGCGCGCGCCCGTCGTCGTGTTGGCGTGCGGCTCGTTCCTCACGCCGCAGGTGTTGAGAGACAACGGCATCGCGCACGGCAACCCGCATCTGGGCAGACACCTCACGGTGCACCCCGCAACCAAGGTTTACGCGGAATTCGAGGAGCGGGTCGAGGACTGGAAAGGCGTGCCGCAATCGTATTCCTACGACGGCCTGCATGATGACGGGATCATGTTCGAGGGCGCGAGCATGCCGCCGGAATTGGCCGCCATGGCCATGCCCTTGATCGGTCCCCGGCTCGCGCATTTCATCAGGCGATACGCTCACATCGCGTCTTTCGGCATGATGGTCAGTGACACCACGGAAGGCCGCATGATGCGCGCGCCGGGCTACGGCTGCGTATTCCGTTACTCGCTGACAAAGACCGACCTCGAGCGCATGCGGCGCGGCATCGCTTTTCTCGCGCGCCTGTATCTTCGCCATGGCGCGTTGCGCGTGTATACGCCCGTGAACCGGAAGGAAAACGTGTTTCACAGTCTCAATGACGTGGACCGCTTCGAGCGGGCGCCCCTGCGCGCGTCGGAAATCGAGGCGATGGCGTTTCACCCGCTGGGAACGTGCCGCATGGCCGCCTCGGCCGGGTGCGGCGTTTGCGGTCAGGACCATCAGGTCTATGGCGTGCCCGGCTTGTACGTGTGCGACGGCAGCATTGTGCCGAGCGCGCTCGGGGTGAATCCGCAAGTGACCATCATGTCGCTGGCCACGCGCCTCGCCGAACGCCTGCTGGGCCGGGAACTGCCGCCCGCGGCTTCGTAAAAGGCGAGAGCGCGCTACGAAAGGCCCGAAAACTCCAGGATGTCTACCTGTTCTTCGCCCGCGCCGTGCATTCTGGGCAGCTGGAAGTCCTTGACTGTCCGGAAATGGGTCAAGTCCGCTTGCCACTGCTGAAACATGGGCAGGAGCCCATCACGCAGTTCGTTTGAGCTTTCGAGGTACGTCCACGGAATGATCACATAGCGGATGCCGTGTTCGCGCAGCCACGCGCGCTGCCGTTCCGCGTCGAGTCCGGCGATGCGCCGCATAGCCGCATGATTCTGGAACGCGGGACCTTCCAGGTAGTAGGTGCGCTGGTCCGGGGTGAGAATCACACCCTTGTCGGCGAGGTACCGGTTCGCATACTCGAAGACGGGGAATCGTTCGATATGCTCACGCAGGTATGCTTCGCGTGTCTGCTTTCCGAACAGCACGGGTAACTTGGCTTGGAAAGTCATCACGTGGAGCGCCAGGCCATAGACGAAGGCGCACGTCAGCAGCACGGCGACGCCGTTCCAGAGCCAGCGCGCGCGGTTGGTCATCACCGCGGCGACAACCATCATCGGCAGGAAGAACGGCAGCAGGTATCGGGCGAGACGCTGATAGAAGAAGAAGAACGTGCCGCCCGCGATGCTGAACGCGCCCAGCGCCAGCGCCCTGCGCCCGCCCAAAACCAACCCGGGCATGCCCAGCGCCAGCACCATGCCGCCCGGCGACCTGCTCCAGCCGTCGTAGAGGTGCGGGCGCATGATGATGTCCCAGGGAAAGCGCATCAACGTCACCAGGCCGGCGCCGCCGGTGTCGCGCACGGATTCAGCAGCCCCAAAACCCGGAAGAGCGGCATGTTCCATGCCGTGCGCCGGGAAAACAGACGACAATAGCGGGAAGACGGGATTGCCGGTAACGGCCGTGCTGCGCGCGAGCCAAGGCAGCGCGGTGACCGCGGCGAGCGCGGCGAAAAGCGTCGCGGCGCGGAATCGCCGTGCGCGCCCGCACCACAGGACGCCCGCGAACAGCAGCATGCAGACGAGCAGGCCCGCGTGGCGCGCGCCGCAGGCGCTGCCCGCCAGCGCGGCGCTGAGCAGGAGCCAGCCGTCACGGCGCTCGTCGGCCCACGCGGCCAGAGCGGCCAGGGCCGCGGTTGTCATCGCCGCGAAGCCCAGGTCGATGGCAGGCGCACCTGCCTGGTCCAGGAATACCGGCGCCGTGGCGAGCAGCGCTGCGGCGGCAAAGCCGCAGCGCCGGTTCTCGATGCGTTTGCCGAGCGCGTATACGGCGAAACAGGCGAGCGCGCCGAAGGTCCAATTGACGAGTGAAACGGTCTGTTCGCCGCCGCCGGCATAGGCCGCCGCATACAGGCTGTGCAACAAGTGAGGATAGCCCGAGTATCCGTTACCGGGAAGCGCGTGTATGTAACCGTCGCGCGCGTATGCGGCAGGCAACGCGAGATGTGCCGCGGCCGCGTCCCAACTCGTCACGGGCGCCAAGGCCGACAGGAGCGCGATAAGCAAAGCGCCTGTAACGGCGCCCAGACTTATGAAATCGAAGAGGGTCAGCGGGGCACCGGCGGGCGCGGGTGCTGCCGCAGGGGCGTTGTGCGTGCGCCGGGCGCGTGAAATTTCCCAAAGCAATCCCGCGGCGGCGATGGTGTAGAGCGCGGTAGTCGCCAGGCTGAGACTGCTGCTGCCAAGGAGCATCGCCAACAGCGCGCAGAGCCCGAAACCCGCAAGCATGCGGTAGAGCCATCCTTCCACGCTCGTGCCAACGCCAAGCAGACGCGTCGCGAGCGTCCCCAGAACGGCTGCCGCTGCTATCAATGCCGGATAGGCCATCGCTGCTTTTTCAATCCTCCTCCCAACGCCGGTGCACGATACCATGGCGGATTGAAGCAAGTCATTCGGTGCGTGAGCGCTTTCCAGCCATCTTGCCCCTGGCCGCGCGAATATCCAAGAATTCAAACGGGTTTCCCGTCAAAGAGGTATTCCCTGACAGCAGAAGCGCCCCCAAGAGCGATTCTTGGGGGCGCGCACCGTTGCAGGGCGGGCGTGCAGCGTCCTATTGATTCAGACTCCACTCGACGAATGACTTCAACTCGCGCGCGCGCGTCGGGTGGCGCATCTTGCGCAGCGCCTTGGCTTCGATCTGGCGCACGCGTTCGCGCGTCACGTTGAATACGCTGCCCACTTCTTCCAGCGTGCGCGGGTAGCCGTCACCGAGGCCGAACCGCAACCGCAGCACCTTCTCTTCGCGCTCGGTGAGTGTCGCGAGCACTTCGGAGAGCTTTTCCTGGAACACGCTGAACGCGGTGGCGTTCGCAGGGTTCTCGGCGCTCTTGTCTTCGATAAAATCGCCGAAACTCGAATCGCCTTCGTCGCCTACGGGCGTTTCGAGGCTGATAGCCTCCTGAGCGATCTTGAGGATCGAGCGCACCTTATCGGAAGACATGATCATTTCCTCCGCGATCTCTTCCGGGCTCGGTTCGCGGCCCAGCTGCTGGACCATCCGGCGGCTCGTGCGCACGAGCTTGTTGATGCTCTCGATCATGTGCACTGGAATGCGGATTGTGCGCGCCTGATCGGCGATCGAGCGGGTGATGGCCTGGCGGATCCACCACGTGGCGTACGTGCTGAACTTGTAGCCGCGCTGGTATTCGAACTTGTCTACGGCCTTCATCAGGCCGATGTTGCCTTCCTGGATCAGGTCGAGAAAGGACATGCCGCGGTTGGTATACTTCTTGCCAATGCTGACGACCAGCCGCAAGTTGGCCTCGACCAGTTCCATCTTGGCCTTGTAAATCTTTTCTTCCTTCGCCTTGACTGTGTCGATGAGGGCGTTAATTTCATCCGCGCCGAGCTTGGCGTCGGCCTCGATCTGTTCGATGCGGCGCAACGACAATTGCAGACGCCGTTCCGCGTCGAGCACGACGTCCTTATCCAGGTTATACTTGGCTGCGGCGACAGGCGAGCGGCGCACCTGCACAGCCATCTTGTGCACATCGCGCCCTTCAAACCCGATTTCGCGCTCGACCCGGTCAATCTCGTCGCGCGCAGCGTGGATGCGCCGCCTCAACCCCTTGATCTTGCGCGCGATCTTCATGATTTCTTTGGGCTTGAGACAGAACTGGCGGATGATTTCGACCTGCTTCGAGCGATAGGCATCGACGCGTTTCTTGATGTTGTCGCGGCTCTTGCGCGAAAGGCGGGAACGCCGCTGCCGCTTTTCCTGAGATTCGATGAGCACGTCGAGCGCGCCGATTTTCTCCATGAGTTCCGGCAGCCGCTTCACGAATTGGTGCTGCGTCCGCGGGTCCTCGATGTCGGTAATCTGGACAAAGCTGAGCCTGCCCGCGAGCAGGCGCGCGGCAATCATCGTGATTTCTTTGAGCGTGTAGGGCGTATGCAGGAGGACTTCAATGAGCTCCTGTTCCGCGGCCTCGATCCGCTTGGCAATCGCGACTTCCTGGTCCTTGGTCAAGAGGGGCACGCGGCCCATCTCGCGCAAATACATGCGCACGGGGTCGTCCGCCCGTTCGAGGCGGCTGTGCGCCGCTTCGCGCTTGAGTTCCTGCTTGCGTGCCTGGGCCGCCTGCTTCTTCGCCTGTTCCTGCGACTCGGTGTCGATCTTGAATTCATCTACGACCTCGACGTTCATGTCGCTCAGCGCTACCATGACCTCATCGAAGTCCACGACCGGCGCGTCTTCCGGCAGCATCTCGGCGAGTTCGTCGTAGGTTACCTTGCCCTTTTTACGAGCCTCTTCGAGCGCCTTGCGTGTCTTTTCGGATTCAATTGCCTTGGTCTTGGAAGTTACCGCCATGTGCTGTTACCACCTGAATTGTGCCCTTGCCGATTGAACCACCATTTCCGCATGTGCCGCCGGCGCCTGCGGCGGGCCGCGCAAACTGCGCCGCCTCGCACCGCCTCGCCGCGCAAGCACCTTTTCCGCTACGTAAGCCCCGTTTTCTCGCGAAGCTCCTGTTCCACGCGCACCTTTTCCTGCAAAAGCGCCACCACCCGTTCCTGGTCTTGCGCCCGTTCCGCCTCGCGGATGGCCGCCTGCAACGAGGCTGCGCGCGCGCGCAACGCCTCCTGTTCGAACCGGGACAGCCGTTTCTCAACCAGGGAGTCGGCGGCTGCGCCGCGGGGCGGCTCAGAGGTCGCCGCCGCGGTATAGAGCGACATCGCCATATCATTCTCGAAATTCGGAGTAAGTTCCGCGCCGCCCGTTTCCTCACCGAGAATTGCGCTCAGCACGTCCTTCACGGGGCCCGGCTCCAGCGTTACGGCTCGCAACGCATCCCGCGCGCGGGCGCGCAACGGCTCGCTCTGCACGAGCGCCGCCACGAAATCGATATCGTCGCGGCTCCAACGCGGACTGGGCGCCGCCTCGCGGGGCCGCACCGGCCGCTCTCCCGCTCGCCGGAACTTTTCGAATTCCCCGCGGAACGACCATTCATTCAGACCCAACTCCCGCGCACCTCGTTTCAGGTAATCATCGAGCCGCAACTGGTCCTCGATATGCTGCAGCACGGCAAACATCTCCCGCGCCACCGCGGACTTGCCCTCGATACTGCCCAGACGCGCCTGGTTCATCCTGGCGCAGAACGTGATGAAATCTGGCGCTTCCTCTACAAGACCTTGAAAGGCTTCGGCGCCGGCCTGCCGCAGGAAGTCGTCCGGGTCCTGCCCTTCGGGCAGGGCCATCGCACGCACCTGCAGGCCCGCCGCCACCAGCAACCCAATCCCGCGCAACGCCGCCTGGATGCCCGCCGCGTCGCCGTCGTATACGACCACGACATCCGCAACGTGGCGGCGGATCATGGCCGCTTGTTCCGAAGTCAAGGCCGTGCCGCATGTCGCCACGACGTTTTCGATACCGGCGTCAAAACAACGCAGCAGATCGATGTAGCCCTCGACCAGCAACACCCGTTTCTCGCGCCGTATTGCCTCCCGCGCTTCGTACAAACCGTACAGCACGCGGCCTTTCTTGTAGATCAACGTTTCGGGCGAGTTGATGTATTTCGCCTCGCCTTCGGCAAGCGCGCGGCCGCCGAACGCCACCGTATTGCCCGAGGGGTTGCGTATGGGAAATATCAACCGGTCGCGGAACATGTCGTACCAGGAACCGCGTTCGCCCCGCTTGAACAGACCGGAGGCTTCGACGACGTCCTGTGCAAAGCGTTTCTTGCGCGCCACGTCGAGGAGATTCGACCAGCCCTCGGGGGCATATCCGACGCCGAACCGTTCCACGGTTTCATGCTTCAACTTTCGCGTTTCCAGATAGCGGCGGCCTCGCTCGCCACGCTCCGGGGCCCGCAGCGTTTCCCGGTAGAAGTGCTCCGCCTGGCGGCACAACTCCATGGCCTGCGTCCGCAGGAAATCCGAGCGCTGGTCGCTGTTCGGCACGGCAGGCAGCCGCACGCCCGCGCGGTCCGCGAGCTTGTGCAGTGCCTCGGCAAAACTGAGTCCCTCGTACTCCACGATGAAGGCGATGGCGTCGCCGCCTTTGCCGCAGCCGAAACAATGGTACATTTGCCGGTCGCGGCTTACGATGAACGAGGGCGTCTTCTCGGTGTGAAAGGGGCACAGGGCCCTGAATCGCGATCCCGCCGGTTTTAGTTCGAGATATGCGCCAATGACATCGACAATGTCGATTGCCGCAAGTACTTCAGAAATGTGGTCCCGGTTGTACCTCTGCGGACTGGCCATGACCCACCAACAATAGGAATTTACCTGCTTAAACCTTTTAGTGAGAACCGGTTAACGCCCTGCCGCACCGCGAAGCGCAAGGGAGGTGTCTATGTGCAAGCATAGACCTCCCCTCGGAGTTGTCAAGCATCATAAGCTTACCACATTGCCGCCGCGCTGTCAACTCGACTCGCGTATCGGGTGATGCGCGCGTCGCTGACTGGCCTTGGCCTTCAGGCCGTGCGTCCTTGATGGAAAGCCACGGCGGGAATGGTTGCAGCCCCGTTCAGGAATGCCTACAATGTCGCGCGACTCGGGGAAATGAACCTGTCGCGGCGCGGATGTCGTGTTACGGGGAGGCATGTCATGAACAAACTCGGAGTGGGCATGGTCGGGGCCGGTTGGGTCGCCGGAGAATATCTGCGTGCTTTCTCTGCAAACCCGCACACGGAAATACGCGCGGTCTGCGCAAGGAACAAGGACCGCGCCAACGCGCTTACGGGCCAGAAGGGCGTGTCCTGCGAGATTCTGACCGACTACGAGCGGCTGCTCGCCATGGACGGCATCGATATCGTCGTGATTGCCACGCCGCCAGACTGTCATTGCGCGCAGGCCGTCGCCGCTGCGCAGGCGGGCAAGCATATGGTCCTGGAAAAGGCGATGGCAGTCGGCATCCAGGAAGCGCGCGCCATCCGGGACGCAGTGGCCAAGGCGGGCGTGAAATCGGTGGTCAGCTTCGTGCTTCGCTGGAACCCGCTTTTCGAGATCATCAAGAAGCAGCTGGCGGACGACACCATAGGCGACATCTTTTTCGGCGAGGTGGACTATTTCCACGGCATCGGGCCGTGGTACAAACTCTACGGCTGGAACGTGAAGCGGGAGGTGGGCGCCAGTTCGCTGCTTGCGGCGGGCTGTCACGCGATGGACGCGTTGCGCTGGTTCATGGGCGGTGAAGTGGCGGAGGTGTTTCAATACTCGACGTTCGGCCGCGGCGCCGATTTCAAGGAATACGAGTACGATCCCACCTCCTGCACGGTATGCAAATTCACGGACGGGCGCATCGGCAAGGTCGTCTCGTGCATCGAGTGTATCCAGCCCTACGTTTTCGACATCAATCTCGTTGGCACACACGGCACGATCCGCAATAACCAGATTTATTCGCGCGCCAAGTTCCCCGGTCAGACGTCTTGGGTTCAGGTGCCTACGGTGCTGCCGGACAGCGGCGATGTAACGCATCATCCCTTCACGGACGAGGTTGCGCACCTCGTCGATTGCATTCAGCGGGACCGGGAGAGCCACGCTAATGTGGCCGACGCCTACAAGACGCACGAGATCTGCTATGCCGCGGATTTGTCGGGGAAGGAAGGGCGGCCGGTTGCGCTGCCCTTGCCGTAACGCACTGCAAATGCCGGGGGCCAAGGGCCGGACATCATGTGGAACGAAGAAATAAAGCGGGTCGTAGCGAAGCATTCGCCGCTGTTCATCCTTGCGGGATTGTGCGTCCTGTTTGCGGTTATCTCGCCTCCGTTTCGCATGCCGCACAACGTGCAGCAGGTCATGGCGCGCACAACCTTTGTCGGCGTGCTTGCCGTGGGTCAACTGCTTGTGATCTTGACCGCGGGCATCGACTTATCCGTGGGCAGCGTGGCGGCGCTCGCGGGCATGGCCGGCTGTTTCTGCATGAAATCGGCCGGGCTGGAACAGGTCTTTGGCGATGACTCGCTCGCGCTTGCCGCGCTGGGCGTGCTCGCGGGTGCAGCCACGGGTCTCGCCTGTGGACTGACCAACGGCCTGCTGGTGGCGAAAGGCCGTATTCCGCCGTTTATCGTGACGCTGGGCATGATGATGATTGCGCGCGGCGCCGCGCGGCTGCTCTCCGGCGGAACCAACATCTCCGATCTGCCGGAAGTCTTCGCCTGGCTCGGCGGTTCGCGTGCCTGGTGGTTTCCTGTCGCAATAACGTTGACCATCACGGCAGCCGGCGCCGTGACCTTGGCCCTTGCGCGGTTTGGGCGGTATCTATATGCCGTAGGCGGCAACCGCGAAGCCGCGCGTTTGTCTGGTTTGCCCGTAGACCGGATCCGCATCGCCGCCTATGCGATTTGCGGCCTCCTCGCGGGGTTCGGCGGGATGGTCCTGGCGTCGCGCACGATGATCGGGTCGCCGAACGCCGCCGAGATGAGCGAATTGGACGCCATCGCCGCGTGCGTGATAGGCGGCGCGAGTCTGATGGGCGGCGAGGGCGGCGCGTTGACGTCGCTTGCGGGCGCGCTCATCATGGCCGTGCTCACCAATTTCTGCATTCTGATGGGCTTGAACGACAACTGGCAGCGGGTGTTGATCGGGTCGCTGATCATCGCGCTCGTCTTCTACGACAATCTGCGCAAACGGCGCGTCGGACTGCTTAAGGAATAAGCCGGACCCCGCAAAAGGAATCGCACCGTGCCTTGCCGGTTGCGCATAGGCTGTCTGTGACTTGACACCACCCGCGCAGTCCGATTGAATACCCACGACAGACCGGATCCGCCAGGAGGCCCGGTGGGCGGCCGCGGCATTGCAGAAGGAGGCCTACACATGCGCGCACTCGTGTTTGACGGCGAGTTACGGCTTGTGGAAGCGCCGTTGCCGCGCGTGAGACCCGGTGAAGCACTGATTCGCGTGCTGGTGGCGGGCGTCTGCAACACCGACCTCGAGATCATGCGGGGCTACATGCGGTTTGAAGGCATCCCCGGCCATGAGTTCGTCGGGATTGTGGAAGACGCGGAACACCGTCACCTGATTGGCAAACGGGTGGTCGGAGAGATCAACTGCGTCTGTCACGCTTGTCAGTTCTGTCAACTCGAG
Organism: Candidatus Hydrogenedentota bacterium; assembly: GCA_018005585.1. Lineage (NCBI taxonomy): Bacteria > Pseudomonadati > Candidatus Hydrogenedentota > Candidatus Hydrogenedentota bacterium. The sequence goes on from JAGMZX010000009.1 coordinate 65,289, forward strand.
ATGCCGCACCACTGCCTGAACCGCACGGTGCTCGGTATCCAGGGCCGGAATGGCGCATTCGCGGAGTTTCTCGCCCTGCCGGAGGAAAACCTGCACCTGGCGCCGTCCTCCATCCGGGACGATGTGGCCGTGTTCACGGAACCGGTCGCCTCCGCGTTCCGGATCGCGGAGCAGGTAGTCATCACGGGCGATGACCGCGTCGTAGTGCTGGGGGATGGCAAGTTGGGCCAGCTCTGCGCCCAGGTCTTATGGCTGCAAACGAAGAATCTGGTGTGCGTGGGCAAGCATCCCTGGAAGCTGGAAATGCTGGCCCGTCTGGGGATCGGCACGGTGCTCGCCGACGAGCCGGTCGAACGAGGGGCCGACATTGTCGTCGAGGCAACCGGTTCGGAGAGCGGCCTGGCGCGCGCGCTTGAACTGGTGCGCCCCGAGGGCTCGATCATCCTGAAGACGACCGTTCCGCGGGCGACCGCACTCGAATTCAGCGTGCCGGTGGTCAACGAAGTGCGCATTGTGGGCAGCCGTTGCGGCCCCTTCCGCCCGGCCATGGACGCGCTGGCGATGGGCAACGTCGAGGTGCGGCCCATGATCTCCGAGGTGTTCCCGCTCGCCGATGGGGTCGCCGCGCTCCGCCGCGCGCAGGATGCCGGGGTGATGAAGGTGCTGATTCAAGTGTGACGCGGGAGGCGGCGTGGGGGGGACCGCTGCCAGCAGACGCGATTATGCGCGGTGTTGATCGAGCAGAGCGCGTATTGCCGGCACCATCTCGCCGCGTGGCACCGTCACCTGCCCGGTCTTGCCCGCTTCGCGATAGGCTTCGCGGTCGACGATGTGCTCGCGCTCGGCCTTGCCCGCGCACAGATCTTTTACCGCTACGACGCCATGGGCCAGTTCGTCCTCCCCGAGAATGACGGCGACGGGAATTCCGTAGTGGTCCGCGTGCGAAAGCTGGTTGCCCATCTGCATCTTCTTCTTTGAGGCGAAGAACGTCTCGGTGCAGAGCCCTGCGGCGCGCAGTTCCGCGCCAAGCCGCAGCGTTTCCGTTTTCGGCACGTTTCCCATCGTCACCACGAGCACCTGCACGGGCGTGCTGACATCGTCGAGGCACCCCGTGTGCCTGAGCGCCGCGACCAGCCGGTCGAGTCCGACCGACATGCCCGTGCAGGGGACCGGGCGGTCCAGGAACCGCGAGACCAGGCCGTCGTAACGGCCCCCGCCCATCACGGAGCCGAATTGCGGCGCATCGGGGAGCGCCATCTCGAACACGGGCCCGGTGTAGTAATCGAGTCCACGGGCGAGGCTCGGCGTGAAGCGGGCGTGTGCCTCGTCTACGCCCAAAGCATCCAGTGCGTCCGAGAGTTCGAGCATCTCCGCAATGGCCTCTTGCGCGGCCTTGCTGTCTGGCAGCGCGGTCTCCAGCGCCGCGGCGACAGCCGCGCGGCTGCCGCCCTCAATCGCGATGAAGTCCAGGATCCGTCCAATGGTTGCGCCATCGAGCTTCGCGCCGGGAATAGGGTCCCCCGATTCGTCGACGCGCCCGGGACCGAGTTCGAGGCGTACATTGTCTGCCCCGGCCTTGTCCAGCTTATCGATAATGCGCAGTACGTGTTTCTGCCGGGCCTGCTCCGTGACCCCGCAAGCGTCCAGCAGGGCGTCGATGACCTTGCGGTTGTTGATAACGGCCGTGAAGCGTGTCGCGCCCGCGGCGCGCATGATGTCCGCCATCACGGCGATGATCTCCGCATCCACCGCAACCGTCGCGGCGCCTGCGACGTCGATGTCGCACTGCACGAACTGGCGGAAACGGCCCACGCCCGGCTTGTCCGCGCGCCAGACCGGGCCGATGGCGTAGCGCCGGAACGGCGGTTTCAATTGTTCGGGGTACTGGGCGAGCAGACGCGCGAACGGCACCGTGAGGTCGAACCGCAGCGCAATGGCTTCGTTTTCGGGGCTTTCGAAGCGGAACAGTTCCTTGTTTGCGCCTTCGCCGCCTGCGCCAAGCAGCACGTCGAGATACTCCATGGCGGGCGTCTCGACGGGCGCGAACCCGTATCGCTCGAAAACGGACTCGATTGCGCGCAAGAGGCGCTGTCTCGGGAGCACATCGCCCGGGAACAGGTCCTGGAAGCCTTTCAGCGTGCGTGGTTCAACGAATTGTCTTTTTTCGGTCATGAGAGGATTCACCCGGCGTTCAGACACAGGAGTATGCAGACAACGCTGACTCTAACAAACCCCCCCGCATGCCCTCAATGCAAGGCGGGACCGCCGCGCGCGTGCGAGCGTCTTCTATCGGGGGTTGGCAATCAGGGGACGATGCCGTTGCCTGTGCCGTTCACACCAAATATCCAGTTGACCAGCCCGGCGATCAAATGCGTAAACGCCGTCATCCAGTAGTCCAGCGCCATCGTCCAGACCTGCTCCGTCACATCGCCCCAAAAGTCACCCCAGCCCATTGAGACATGCTCCTTTGCTCGAATTTTGCAGAGACTATATGGTGATGGTCCTGCCGAACAATGCCAGAATGAACTCAATTACCTGGAAAAGCGGCAGGCTGGACAAGAGGCCCGTTCCGCGGTCGACGAGACCGTCAACGACGTCCGAGCACCAATCGTCAAACCACGCGACAAATCCGGTCCAATTCGACATGCTGCGTCTCCCCGCATTGCATTCCCTGCGTGCGCTTTGGATTTCACCCCGGCAACCCCGCCTCGCCATGGACACATGCTTGCCCGCGTTCGTATGTGCGACGATATGGTAACGGAAGGACGTTTCACGCTGCAACCGGCGCGTATTGACAGCGGCGCATTGACACGCGGCGCGCCGTCTGGTACTATTTTGAGCGAGCGCTCAGTCAGGAGATACCCCATGCCGTCCACTCAGACCGCGCACAAACGCAAATGCATACCCGCGCGTGTGAAGAACAACGAATTGGTCGAGAAGAAACGCCGCGAACTTGTCAATGCGGCCGTGGGCCTGTTCACTCGGAAGGGGTTCCACCGGACGACGACACGCGAATTGGCCGAGGCGGCGGGCTGGTCCGTGGGGCTGCTGTATGAGTACGTGAAGAGCAAGGAGGACGTGCTTTACCTGGTTTGCGAGGCGATCCACAGGGACATGGAGCATGCGTTGCGTGAGCGGATTGGGGGGGCGGCAACGGGCCGCGCGTCGCTTGAGGCGGCGATTGCGGAGTACATGCGCGTCTGCGACCGGATGCAGGACGCGATTCTGCTGATTTACCGCGAAACGGGCGCGCTGGACGCGGTATCCCGCCGCTTCGTATTGCGAAACGAAGAGCGGATCACCCGCATCTTCGAGGAAATCCTGCGCGCCGGGCGGGAAGATGGCACGCTGCGCCTTCGCGACGGCAGGGCGCTGCGGCTCATGGCGCACAACGTCGTCGTGCTCGGACATATGTGGGCGTTCCGGCGCTGGTTCCTTGCCAAGAGCTACACGGTGGATGAATACAGCCGCCAGCAGACGGCGTTGATCTTGAATGAAATGACTTCGGCAAACGAGGGATCCAGGACATGGCCGCCGTGACGCTTGCACTCGAAACGCCTGATACTTGGGTTCGCGGACCCGTCCGGGTAATAACGGCGACAGCGCTCTTTGACGGACACGACGCCGCCATCAGCATCATGCGCCGCGTGTTGCTTGAGGCCGGCGCGGAAGTCATTCATCTCGGTCATAACCGGCCGGCGCAGGAAATCGTGCGCGCGGCCATACAAGAAGATGCGGACGCCATTGCCGTGAGTTCTTATCAGGGCGGGCACATGGAATTCTTTCCCTACATGCTCGACCTGTTGCGGGAGGCCGGCGCCGGCCATATCAAAGTATTTGGGGGCGGCGGCGGCGTCATCGTGCCGCGTGAAATCCGGGAACTCGAGGCGCGGGGCGTCGCGAAGATCTATTCTCCGGAAGACGGGCGGCGCCTGGGCTTGCGCGGCATGATCGACGACTTAGTCGCGCGGACGCTGGCGGACCGGCAGGCGCTCGAGCCCGGACGCGTGTACCACCTCGATGATCAACGTGAACTGGCCCGGTATATCACCGTTCTCGAAGCCGCAAGGGCTTCCCGCGGCGTGGACGTTCTCCCCGTGAAAACGGAGATCCCGCGGGCGGGTGAATCGGATGCTCATGGCGCGGCAGGTGACATGGGCGCCGCGACGGCGGTTGTCGGCATTACCGGCCCGGGCGGCGCGGGAAAATCGTCGCTCATTGACGAATTGGCAACCCGTTTTCTCCACGATTTCGCGGAGAAGCGCGTGGCGATACTGTCGACCGACCCGACGCGCAGGCGCACGGGCGGCGCCCTGCTCGGGGACCGCATTCGCGTCAACAGCGCGGCGCATCCGCGGGTTTACATGCGGTCGCTGGCTACGCGCGCGCAGGGGGGCGAAGTCGCCGCGGTACTGCAGGAAGCGATTCTCGCCGTTGGCGCGGCAGGGTATGAACTCGTTATTGCGGAGACGGCCGGGGCGGGCCAGAGTGACGCGGCCATCGCGCCCTTGGCCGATGTGGCCGTATACGTGATGACGCCCGAATATGGGGCTGCGTCGCAACTCGAAAAGATCAGCATGCTGGACTACGCGGACCTCGTGGTCGTCAACAAGTTCGACCGGCCCGGCGCGTTGGACGCCTTGCGCGACGTGCGCAAGCAGTACCAGCGCAATCACCGTCTGTTTGAAAGTCCCGTTGAGCGCATGCCGGTATTCGGCGCGATCGCGTCGCGGTTCAACGACGACGGCGTCACGGCCTTCTACCACGCCCTGATAGATGCGCTCAATGCCAAGCGCGGACTTGCGCTGCGTTCCGAATTGCCGCGTCCCGCGTCCCAATGCTCGACGGATTCCACGGTTGTCGTGCCGCATGGTCGTGCGCGGTACCTGGCGGAGATCGCGGCGACAGTGAGGCGCTACCGCGCGTGGGCCGATAGCCAGGCGCGCATCGCGCAGGACCGCTGGCACCTGTCCAGGGCCTCGGAGCTTGTCGAAAGCGAGGCGGGGCGCGCGGCATTGCTTGAGAAGCGCGATGCGCTGGCGGCGCAACTGGACCCACGGTGCACCGGATTGCTGGACGATTTCCCGCGTTTGCGCCAGCGCTACGCGGACGAAGAACTGGTCTACGAACTGCGCGGACGCGAAGTTCGCGCGCCGTTGTACAAGGAGAGTCTTGCCGGGACCCGTATCCCGCGCGTGGCGCTGCCCCGTTTCGAGAACGAGGGCGCACTGCTGCGCTGGCTGCTGCTCGAGAACGTCCCGGGCGCATTCCCCTACACCGCGGGCAGTTTCCCGCTGAAACGCGGCGACGAAGACCCCACGCGCATGTTCGCGGGCGAAGGCGATGCGCGGCGCACAAACGCGCGGTTCAAATATCTCTCGAAGGATGCGCCCGCGAAGCGGTTGTCGACCGCCTTCGACTCCGTCACGCTTTACGGTTTCGACCCGGACGAACGGCCGGACATCTACGGCAAGGTGGGCTCGTCAGGCGTTGCCATATGCACGCTGGACGACATGCGCGAGCTTTTCGAGGGCTTTGACCTGTGCGCGCCGAATACATCGGTGTCGATGACGATCAACGGGCCCGCGACCATTATTCTGGCCATGTTCTTCAATGCGGCCATCGACCAGCAGGCAAACGCGTTTGCTCGCGGACACGGCCGCGAACCCTCGGAAGAAGAAGCGGAGCGCATCCGGGCCGGCGTATTGCGCAGCATCCGCGGCACGGTGCAGGCGGACATACTCAAGGAAGACCAGGGCCAGAATACGTGCATTTTCGGCATCGATTTCGCACTGAAAATGATGGGCGACGTGCAGGAATTCTTCATCCGGAACGACGTGCGCAATTTCTACTCGGTGTCGATCTCGGGCTATCATATCGCCGAGGCGGGCGCCAACCCGATTACGCAGCTCGCGTTCACGCTTGCGAACGGGTTCACGTATGTCGAGTACTACCTGGCCCGCGGCATGGACATCAACGCGTTCGCGCCGAACCTCTCGTTCTTCTTCTCGTGCGGCATGGACCCTGAATATGCGGTGGTCAACCGTGTCGCGCGCCGCATCTGGGCCGTGGCCATGCGCGAACGCTATGGCGGCGATGAGCGCGCCCAAAAGCTCAAAGCGCACATCCAAACCAGCGGCCGGTCGCTCCACTCGCAGGAGGTCCAGTTCAACGACATCCGTACCACCTTGCAGGCGCTGACCGCCATCTATGACCAGTGCAATTCGTTGCACACGAACGCTTATGACGAGGCGATCACGACACCCACGGAGGAATCCGTCCGCCGCGCCATGGCCATCCAGCACATCGTCAACAAGGAACATGGCCTCGCCTTTAATGAAAACCCGCTCCAGGGCTCGTTCATCATCAACGAATTGACAGACCTGGTCGAGGAGGCGGTGCTTTGTGAATTCGAGCGCATCAGCGAACGGGGCGGAGTGCTTGGCGCGATGGAACGCGGCTATCAGCGCGGCAAAATCCAGGATGAGAGCCTGCATTACGAGCATTTGAAGACGGCCGGGGCCCATCCCATCGTTGGCGTGAACACGTTTCTGAATCCGCATGCCGACCATGAAGAAGCGATCAGCCGGCTCGAATTACGCCGGGGCACCGAAGAGGAAAAACGAAGGCAGCTCGAGCGCCTGCGCGCGTTCCGGCAGCGCCACGCCGCGGCCGCGCCCGGGCGGCTGGAGGCGCTGCAACAGACCTGCATCACCGGCGGCAACATCTTCGCGGAACTCATGCAGACCGTGCGTTATTGCTCGCTCGGCCAGGTCACGCAGGCGTTGTTCGCCGTCGGCGGCCAGTATCGGCGGAACACGTGAACAGCCAGGGAATGTCCTTGCGCGGGATGTGCCGCGGTGAAGGGGAGAAGGTGTCGTACCAACACAGACGATTGTCGCGGCGTACAGCCGTCTTATCGGGGAAACCTGCACACCGGCGGGGCTGTCTAACACCAGACTCCGGCGGATGCCGCGGTAGCGCGCCTGTGTGTCAAATGTCAACCATGGAAGAATCGCACGATGCCTGATGCCCCCATGCCGGTTCATCATTATACGAAGAAGCGCACTCATTACGGCCCGTTCTCGCGCTGGCTGGGCCGCACCTTTCTGCGGGTGTTCGGCTGGCGGCTGGTGGGGCAGGCGCCGGATACGCCGAAATGCGTCGTGGCGTGCGCGCCGCACACCTCGAACTGGGATTTCGTGTACACCCTTGCCGCTGCCCTGGCTTTGAGCATGCCGGCCGTATTCATGATCAAGGACACGATCTTCCGCGGACCGCTTGGGGCATTGCTGCGCTGGCTGGGCGGGGTCCCGGTCAACCGGCGCTCCCCGGAGGGCATCGTAGACCAGATGGCACAGGTTATCCGCGAGAGCGACCGGGTCAACGTGGTCATCACCCCCGAGGGCACGCGGAAAGGCGCGGAATACTGGAAACTCGGGTTCTACCGGATTGCCGTGGCGGCGAATGTGCCCATTCTGTTTGGAATCATGAACTACAAGGAAAGATGGATTGGCGTGACGGACCTGTTCTATCCCACGGGCGATTTGGAGGCGGACTGGGCGCATATCACGGAAGTGTTTCAACGGTGCGTCGGCGTAGCGCCCCAGTACCGCCGCCGAGATGACGCCGAAAAAGGCGCTGCTTGAAGGAAGTCCTGGCGCCTATTTGCAGTAATCGGGTCTTTCGTGTGCTTTTGACGGACGGCAGGGGAAAGGTTGGCCACGTCGCGCGATGCGCTCCATTCCTTCTTCGGGGGCTTTCTTGCCGGGGCAGCCGACGGGCCCGCCGGATTGACAAAACCCGGTGATACGCGCGTGATTCCTGCGGTTGGCCAGCGGGTTCCATACGGCATTGCGCACGGCGTTCCGGCGTTGTTTTATTGCTGTCTGCCCCGGCGATACAATAGGCCGCAAAAGGGGAGACCCCATATGGCCAAGCCGCTCTGGGCCGATCGCAAGATTCTCTTCGCGCTGGGGTTGCTCCTGGCTATTCTCGTGCTTGGCCTTGCGGGCACTTGGGCGCTCTCAGAAGAAGGCCGGCGCATAACGGCGGATACTTGGGTTCGTGCCGCGCGTTCCGCGGCCGCAGGCATCGCCGCGGAAGACTTGGAGCCCTTGAGCACCGGGCCGGGAGACAGCGGAGCGCCCGCATTCGAGCGTGTCCGGCAGCATT